>DATARB010000169.1:0-19464 GCA_036264375.1 Pseudolabrys sp. | reverse complement strand
CGGCGCGTCGGGCGCGAAGCGCCCGCGTTTGGCGCGCGCGACAATAGCGAGGCCGGCACCGGCCTTCAGCGCATTCTCGACGAAGTCGTGGCCGTCGCGATTGTCGCCCGTAATGGCGAAGAATGCATCGCCGCGCCCAAGACTGCGGCTGTCGATGGAGATGCCGTTCGTGTCCGGCGGCAACGCGCCCGACTTGTCCGCACGCATTGCGGCCGCCATGGCATCGATGGTCCAGAGGGGGATCATGGAAAATCTCTGACGCAAAAAGGAATGCAGAACGGCGCCACGAACGCGCTTGTCCTCTCCCCTTGAGGGAAAGGGTGGCTTGCGCGGGAGCGATAGCGGAGCGCGAACCGGGAGAGGGGTATTTTCCAGCCGAAGAAAGATACCCCACTCCCGCCCTCGCTCACTTCGTTCGCTCGGGCACCCTCTCCCTCAATGGGAGAGGGGAAGCGCGCAAGCGGCGAAGCAAACTTCGACATCATAACCGCTGTCATGCGACCTTTCCTTGCAAGGCCGCGGCGACGGCGTCGTGATCGGAAAACGGGACAACGCGATCGCCGATGATCTGGCCGGTTTCATGGCCTTTTCCGGCGATCAGCAACACGTCGCCGGGCTGTAGATCGGCGATTGTCCGGTGGATCGCCTGCGCGCGGTCGCCGATTTCGATGGCGCCCGGCGCGTCGGCGAGAATGGCGGCGCGGATCGCAGCCGGGTTTTCACTGCGCGGATTGTCGTCGGTGACGATGACGCGGTCGGCGTTTTCCGCGGCGATGCGGCCCATGATCGGGCGCTTGCCATTGTCGCGATCGCCGCCGGCGCCGAACACGACGATCAGTTGGCCGCGCGTGTAAGGGCGCAGCGCTTCGAGCGCCTTCTTCAACGCATCGGGCTTGTGCGCATAGTCGATGAATATCGGAGCGCCATTGCGCGTGCCGGCGAGTTCGAGGCGGCCCTTGGCGCCGGTGAGATGGCTCAGCGCGGCGAAGACGCCCGTCGGATCGGAGCCTGTGGCGATCGCAAGCCCGGCGGCGACCGCCGCGTTCTGCACCTGGAAGGCGCCGACCAGCGGCAGTCTCACTTCGAATCTGTGGCCGCCGTGGGCGATATCGACGACCTGGGCAAAACCGTCGATGGCGCCGGCGACAAGCTTGATATCGTCACCCGACACACCGACCGTCATGACCTTCAAACCGCGCGTCCTCGCCGCATCAACAACCTGCCCGGCATAGCAATCGTCGACGTCGATCACCGCGGTGCCGTCCGCCGCGATGAGGTCTTCGAACAGGCGCAGCTTGGCGGCGAGATAGGCCTCGATGGTCGGATGATAGTCGAGGTGATCGCGCGAGAGATTGGTGAAAGCGCCGGCGGCGATGCGCACGCCGTCGAGCCGGTGCTGGTCGAGGCCATGTGAGGAGGCTTCCAACGCCAGGTGCGTAACGCCCTCGCCCGCCAACGTATCGAGCGTGCGATGCAACGCGATTGGATCGGGGGTGGTGAGCGAGCCGTAGGTTTCCCCCCGCGGCGACACGACGCCAACGGTGCCGATGCTCGCGGCCTGCTCTCCGAGCGTCGTCCAGATCTGGCGCGTGAAGGCGGCGACGGAGGTCTTACCGCTGGTTCCGGTGACGGCGGCGATGGTGGCGGGCTGCCGCGGTAAAAAGGCCGCGGCGGCGAGCGCCAGCGCGCGGCGCACGTTCGGCACCTTGATCAACGCGATGTCGGCGGGAAGCTCTGTCGCCTGCTCGGACAGGATCGCGGCGGCGCCGTTTTTCAGCGCCTGCGGCACAAAGGCGAGCCCGTCCGCCTTGGTGCCGGGAACCGCGACGAACAGGTCTCCCGGCTTCACCTTGCGGCTGTCCGCCGCAATGCCGCCGAGCTCGAGCCCCGCGAAACGCGGGTCGAAACGGGCATTGTCCAGCGGCAGCTCGGCGAGTTTCATCGGCACCCTTCTGGGCCTCTCAAGGGGGTCTCACAAGCACTGAAACCGCGCAACTTCAAGATGCTCCCCACCCGGACGCTTCGCGCTCCTCCTCCCGGGTTTAAAGGGAGGTCAGGGAGTGACAGCCCTCGCCAGGATCAACTGATCGGCCTTGGGCAGATTGAACCGCGGCTCGAGATCGAGAAGCGGCCCGATCCTCGCGATCACCTTGGCCGCGGTCGGCCCGGCGTTCCAGCCGGCGGTGGCGAAGCCATGGGTTTCCGGCAGCGGCTGCGGCTCGTCAAGCATGATCAGCAGCAGGTATTTCGGCTTGTCGGCCGGCAGGATCGCCATGAAATCGGTCAACAACTTGGTCTTGGAATAGCGGCCGTTGACCACCTTCTCGGCGGTGCCAGTCTTGCCGCCGATGTAGTAGCCGTTGACGTTGGCCAGTTTGGCGCTGCCGATTTCGGCGTTCAGGCGCATGAGGTAGCGCATCTTCACGCTGGTCTCGGGCTTGAGCACCTGCTTGGCCAGAGCATCGGCCTGCTCGGGTGTGCGCACCAGGAACGTCGGCGGAATAAGCCTGCCGCCGTTCACCGTGGCGGCAACGCCCATTGCCGCCTGCAACGGCGCGACCGAGAGGCCGTGGCCGAAGGCGATGGTGACGGTGTTCAACTCGCCCCAGTGCTTGGGCACGATCGGCTCGGCGCTTTCCGGCAGTTCTGTGCGCAGACGGTCGAGCTGACCCATCTTCTTCAGGAAGGCCTGGTGCTGCTCGACGCCGACGGCGAGCGCCATGCGCGCGGCGCCGATGTTGGAGGAGTAGGTGAAAATCTCCGGCACCGAGAGGAAACGGTGCTCGGGATGATAGTCGTGAATCTGGAATTTGCCGTAACGCAGCGGCACGCGCGCGTCGTAGCTCGACGAGAGCGTCGACTTGCCGGAATCGAGCGCCATGGCGATGGTCAGCGCCTTGAAGGTCGAGCCCATCTCGTAGACGCCGGTGGTGAGCCGGTTGATGCGTGTCGGATCGTTCGCCTCGCGCGGATTGTTGGGGTCGTAATCCGGCTCCGACACCATCGAGATGATCTCGCCGGTGTTGACGTTGAGGACAACGCCGGCGGCGGCCTTGGCCTTGAACTTCTCGCGCGCTTTCACGAGTTCGTCGCGCATCGCAAACTGCACGCGCAGATCGACGGCGAGATCGACCGGCCGCTGCAGGCGGTCGGTGGCGAGGCCTGCCATATGCAGCGCGGCGAGCCCCTGCCCGTCCAGCCATTTCTCGATGCCGGCGATGCCCTGGTTGTCGATGTTGACGTGCCCGATCTCGTGCGAAACAACCGGGCCGTTCGGATAGACGCGCTTGTTCTCGGTCAGGAAGCCAACGCCGGGAATGCCGAGGCGATGCACCTCGCGTTGCTGCTCCGGTGTGATCTCGCGCTTGAGCCAGACGAAGCCGCGCTTCGAGGAAAGGCGCTCGCGCACTTCCTTCGCATCGAGGTCGGGCAGCGCGGCGGTGAGAAGCTCCACCGCCTCGTCCACGTCGATAAGCTTGCGCGGCTCGGCAAAGAGCGAGGGCGACTTCACGTCGGTGGCGAGGATTTCGCCGCGGCGGTCGAGGATATCGGGGCGCGCGGTAGCGACAGCGTCCTGGCCGACGGTGCGATGGCCGCCATGGCCGTCACTCATCACGGCGAACATCACGAGTCGCCCGGCGATGATGCAATAGACGGCGGCAAACGCGACGACGGCGAGACCGAGCCGCGCCTTGGCCTTCACGTTGCGGTCGACGTCTTTGCCGTAGAGAAAGGAGCGCAGCCAGCGCTGCCAGCGGGTTTCGGTCTTCTGCGGGGTGCCGGGAACGGTCATGGGCGTCACCGCGGAGCCGGGGCCGGCGCGGACACGCTGCCGGTCGTCTCAGGCGTCTTCTCGAGCATGGCTCCGATCGGATCGCTTACGGGCGCGGGCGCCGCCGCGGGCGGGCGATCGGGAAGACGGTCGAACGTATCGAATTGCGTCGGCACCGCCGGCTGCAACGCGAGATGCCGTTCGGCCAGCCCCTGGATGCGGCCTGGCGTATCGAGCCTCGCCCATTCGGCGCGCAGCGATGCGATGGCGTTGCGCTCGGTGTTCATCTCGCTGCGCATCTTGGCGACACGCTCGGCCTGCAGCGTGGAATCGAACTTGATCTTGTAGACGAGCGAAGCCGCGATGATCAGCGCGGCGATGACGATGATGTTGAGTAGGCGCATGGTCAGCGCCCCCTCAGGATGTCGTCGAGCGACGGCAGGCGCGGCAAGAGATCGGCCGTGTCGGCGCGATGCGCGGGCGCGTCGGCGCGCTCGCCCGCGCGCAGCTTGGCGGAACGGGCGCGCGGGTTGCGCGCGATCTCGTCCTCGTCGGCGACGACAGGCCGCTTGGTCAATACGGCGAAGCTCGGCGCGGCGCGTTGCACCTCAGGCGCATGCCGCGAGCCGGCGCGCGTCTCCGCGCGCGAGGCGAGGAACGTCTTGACGATGCGGTCTTCGAGCGAATGGAACGAGACCACGACAAGACGGCCGCCGGGCTTCAGCACATGTTCGGCGGCGATGAGCGCGCTGGCGAGTTCGCCGAGTTCGTCATTGACGAAGATGCGCAGCGCCTGGAACGTGCGCGTCGCCGGGTGGATGTCGCCGGGCTTGCTGCGGACCACGGATGAGACGATGTCGGCCAGCGCGCGCGTCGTTTCGAGCCGCGCTTCGGTGCGCGCCTTGACGATGGCGCGGGCGATTTGCCGCGAAAAGCGTTCCTCGCCGAGGATGAAGATGATGCTGGCGAGATCGCGTTCACCGGCCGTGTTGACTACGTCCGCCGCGCTCGGTCCCTCGCCGCCCATGCGCATGTCGAGCGGGCCGTCGAAGCGGAAGGAGAAGCCGCGCTCCGGCGTATCGAGTTGCATCGACGAGACGCCGACATCGAGCACGATGCCGTCGACGCTCTCGCAGCCGCAGTCGCGCGCCACAGCATCCAGATTCGAAAAGCGGTCCTCGACCAGCGTCAGCCGCCCTTGCGCCTGCTCGACCAGATCGAAGCCCAAGGCGATCGCGGCCCGGTCGCGGTCGATGCCGATCACGCGGGCATTCGCCGCGTCGAGGATCGCGCGCGTATAGCCGCCGGCGCCGAACGTGCCGTCGATATAGACCCCACCGTCGCGGACGTTGAGGAATTGAAGGGCCGGCGCGCCGAGCACGGGAATGTGGGGGGCTGGTCCGCCAGCAGCAGCAGAGCCGCTGCCGCCCGCCATCATTCCCGTGCTCCTGACGCGGTCCGCGCCGCCACCTGAGAACTCAGCTCCACTTTGAGCGCGCGCACCTTTTGGGTGGCCTCCGCGAGCTCGTTGTGGAACCGGCCGGGCTCCCAGATCTGAAACTTGTGTCCGAGACCAACGAACGTGACCGCGTCCGTGATCCCGGCATGACGCTTGAGTGTGTCGCTCAACACCACTCGTCCCTCGCCGTCGACCTTGAGCGTCTCGCTGGTTCCGTAGAGCGCCAGAGCGAACTGCTCGCGCTCCTCCGAAAACGGCGTAAAGCGTTCGATCAACGCCTCGATCTCCAACATCAGCGCATTCCCACCCGCATCGATCGCCGGACGGTCTAGCGCCGGATAGCAATAGAGGCCTTCGAAACCATCGCGGCCGAGCACCGTTCGGAAGGAAGCGGGAATCGAAACGCGTCCCTTGGAGTCGAGCCGCAGCGTGATGTTCGACACGAAGCGGTTCATATCCCGCACCCAACGCCGACTGGACGCTACGACCGCAAACCACGCGGACTCTGATCTGTGTGATCGCCGGACCTGTCCCTGGGTCGCCTTGGGCCGGCCCCGCAATCCTCGATGAGTGTTTGTGGGATATCATGGGAAATTATGGGCGTCAATGGAATCGACCTGCCTCGGCGGCCGTTCCCGGACGCCGACGCACTGCGCGGCGTCGCCTCATCATTAACGGCGCTTAAACTTAAGGATTTCTTGCCACGGCTCTTTTTGCTGCCCCGGGCGCGCATCGGGCGGTGCCGAGGCCCTGCAATTTCCGCGACCCCTCCAGCGCAGGTGGAACGGAACGCGGGCTCTCCCCCATGAGTTTTCTGGACGGGCGGGCCACAACGAGTCCGCTGCGGAGGACGCGATGAGTTCCATCGCGCGAACAAGGAGGCAAAGACATGATGAAGCAAGTGACGCTCGGCGCGGCGATCGGCGCGCTGATGATATCGGGAGCGTTGGCGCAGTCGCCGAATGCCCCTGCGGGTTCCACCAGCTCGCCGCCGGCGGCGACGAGCATTTCGTCATCGGGCAAAGCGGACTTGGTGACCACACAAAAGCCGGATCAGTGGCTGGCGACGAAGTTCAAAGGCACCAACGTGCTCGGCGCCGACGACAAGAAGATCGGCGACGTGAGCGACATCCTGTTCGATAAGGACGGCAAGATCCAAGCCTACGTCGTCAGCGTCGGCGGCTTCCTCGGCATGGGCGCCAAGGAAGTGGCGCTCGCGCCCGCTTCGTTCACGGTGGTTCCTGGCGACAACGGCGGCGCCGACCAGCTCAAGGTGTCGATGACGCAGGATGAGCTCAAGAACGCGCAGAGCTTCGCGCGCTACGAGCCGCCGAAGGCGACGACCACCGGTTCGGCGCCCGGCGGCGGCGGACCAGGCGCCATGCGGCCGTCTGGCACTTCGCCGACGCCACGCTGATCACGTCGGACGTGGACATTCGAGAACGGCAGGCCCGGGCGTTGGGACACGTCGCCCGGGCTTTTGTTATATCGCGTAAGCGCATCGCATCTTATGAACAGGTTATCGCTGCATCCGGCGCATGCGCGTCGCGAGTCTTGCTTTTTATCGGCGACGCAGTGAATGATGAGGCCTCACAACACAAACCCGGTTTGACGCCGGACGGATCATGTCCGCATTTCAACCGGATTCCTTCATCGTCTCGGATGTCGTTCCCTCGCCGAATTTCGACGAGCGGAAGGGTGCGCCGGATATCATCCTCTTGCACTACACCGGCATGCAAACAGGCGAAGCAGCCCTTGCGCGTCTCACTGCGAGCGACAGTAAGGTATCATCGCACTACCTCGTATTTGAAGACGGCCGCATCGTGCAATGCGTGCCGGAGGCGATGCGCGCCTGGCATGCCGGCGTCTCGTCGTGGGGTGGCGATACCGACATCAACTCGCGCTCGATCGGTATCGAGATCGTCAATCCTGGACATGAATTCGGCTACAGAGATTTTCCGTTGCGGCAAACCGCCGCGGTCATCGCGCTGTGCAAGTCGATCGTCACGCGGCGCGGACCGATCAGTCCCGACCGCGTCCTCGCGCATTCCGATGTCGCGCCGTCGCGCAAGCAGGATCCGGGCGAGAAATTTCCCTGGGAGCTGTTGAGTGAATCCGGCATCGGCCATTGGGTGCGCGCGGCGCCGCTCAATCTCGATGGCTTGACGTTGCAACCTGGCGACCGCGGCGACGCCGTGGCGCGCTTGCAGCGCATGTTGCGCGGCTATGGTTACGGCATCGACGACACCGGACACTATGACGAGGCGACGCGCGACGTGGTGACGGCGTTCCAGCGTCATTTCCGCCAGGCGCGGGTGGACGGCATCGCCGATCCCTCGACGCTGCTGACGCTGCGCGCGCTGGTCGAAACGCGGCCGAAGCCACCGCAGGGCTAGAGTAGGCAGATTGTCGTTGCCACTTGCTCCGCTCATTCCCGCGCAAGCGGGAATCCAGATCTGCTAAAGGGAAGAGCATTTGCGCTGGGTCCCCGCTTTCGCGAGGACGAGCGGGTGATTCCAAGCAATCGCACCACGCTCTAACGCTTCAACTATACCCACGAGCAAAGCGGTCAACGTTGCGCAAACGTCTCACTTCGCCAAGGCGCGTGGCCGAAACGCTCGATGAGAAAATCGATGAACACCGCGACGCGCGGCAACCTGTTGCGGCCGGGCGGATAGATCGCCGCCAACGGAAACGGCTCGACGTGATGAACGTCGGTGAGCAGCGGCACGAGTTCGCCTTTGGCCAGCGGGCCGCCGACGATGACGTCGGACAGCCGCACGATGCCCGCGCCCTCCACCGCCAGCCGCAACGCCGCCTCGGCGTCGTCGGTGCTGACGCGCGGCCGCACGTCGATCACGTCGATGCCGGCACGCGTCTCGAACGGCCAACGGCCAAGCCCGGGGGTGGCGACCAAGATGCAGTCGTGGTCCTTGAGATCGGCAACCGTGCGCGGTGTGCCGCGGCGCGCGAGATACGACGGCGCCGCGCAGATCACGCGCTGCAAATCAGCAACCTTGCGCTGGATGAACGGGCTTTCGGGGATCGGCCCCGAGCGCACAGCGATGTCCGCCTGCTCCTCGATGAGATCGACCAAGCGATCCGTGATCGACAGATCGACGTCGATCTCCGGGTAGCGCGCGAGGAAGTCGGCCAAAGCCGGCGCCAATTGGTGCAGGCCGAATGCAGTGCCGGAATTGATGCGCAGTTTCCCGCGCGGGGCGCCGCGCGCCCGGGCCACTTCGGCCTCTGCCTCCTCGATATCGGCCACGATGCGCCGGGCCCGGGCCAGGAAGCCTTCGCCTTCCGGGGTCAGGACCAGGCGGCGGGTGCTGCGCTCGATCAGGCGGGCGCCGAGCCGATCCTCCAGCCGCGAGATCAATTTGGAGACGGCCGACGGAGTCAGGCCTAAGTCATTGGCAGCGCTTGAGAAGCTGCCGCGGTCCATGACCCGGACGAAGACCCGGAGGTCGGAAGTGGCGTCCATACTTGATCCTAAAATTCACAAATGACTATGGATAATAGAATATTATCGCCGGAATGAAACGCAATATTATGCGTTTCGAGCATAGGGGTACGGGACCACCGGTCGCCGCTATGGCCCTTGTGTACGGAGCTAAGGCTATGAATACCGATAACCGCATCTCAGCCGCCATTATTTGTCCGAGCAGCGTGGCGGCTGTCATGATCGAGGAGCAGGCGCAGCGCGCTGAGTATGTTCAGGCGCTGTTGGCCAGGCTGGAGTTGCTGGCCAAGCGCCTGTTCGCGACGATCCGCCCCGCCCGCCAAGATCTGCCGCCAGCCGGGAGCTGGGCGTAAGTCAGCGTCTGAATTTGGCCTAAGTCTTTGGCTATAAAGGCTGATCGATGAGATCACCATCTTCATCGTGAGCCTCCTAAGCCCGGACCTGTCATCCCTCCCGACAGGTCCGGGTCTTTTTTTGCCTTTTTAGCCCTTTGCTCGCGATCGGCTTGACGGCGGCCCTCGCCCGCCCCATCCCTATCCCGTCAGTCGGCCGGACGGCCGCTCCGCGCCAATGCCGAAAGGCGGCCGGAGAGGAAAGTCCGGGCTCCAGGGACAAACGGTGCCGGATAACGTCCGGCGGGGATTGGCGCGCGCAAGCGGGCCCGGCCTCAGGGACAGTGCCACAGAGAACAGACCGCCGCGGCTGCGTAGCGTATTGGCCGCGGTAAGGGTGAAACGGTGCGGTAAGAGCGCACCGCGCTTCCGGCAACGGCGGCGGCACGGCAAACCCCACCGGGAGCAAGACCGAATAGGAACGGCGCGGGAGCAATTCCGGATCAGTCCTGATCTGCCGTTCGGGTAGGTTGCACGATGCGCCGGGCAACCGGCGCGCTAGAGGAATGGCCGTCACGTTTGCGGTGCGAGCCGCAGGCCATACAGAACCCGGCTTATAGGCCGGCTGATAATGTGAGGGGCGTCCGGCGGAGCACCCGCCGGGCGCCCCGCCATTTTTGCAGAGCTCGTGTCAGAACCGCATGCGTCGGACGCAATGCGTCCGGTGCATGGCAAGTCCCGTCACGCAAGCCAGCCGAGCCACACCCCGCCCAGCAGGACCACGCCGAGGAGAAATCGGTAGAGCACGAACGGCCAGCTGGCGAACTGCTCGAGGATGCGCATCAGGCCCCAAATCGCGAAGAACGCTGAAACAGACGCGACGACCAGCCCGACGGCAAGGACCGACCAGCCATGGGCATCAAGGTGGACTTTGTGCAGTTCCCAGATCTCCTTCAGCCCGGCCAGAGCAATGGCCGGCAATCCGAGAAGGAACGACAGACGCGCGGCCTCATCGCGCTTGAAACCAAGCGCCAGCGCGGCGGTCAGCGTCGAACCCGAGCGCGAGACGCCGGGAATGAGCGCGCCAACCTGCGCGATCCCGACCAATAGCGCGTCCCAAACCGACGCTTGATCGAGCACCCGCCGATGGCGGGCGCTGATCTCCGCCAATGCCAAGAGCAAAGCCATGGCCATGCAGGCCCAGCCGATGACGCTGAGCGTGCGCAGCGGGGAATTGCACGCGTTCAGAACGTGAGACAGCGCCAGCCCGGCGATGCCGATCGGGATCGTCGCCAAGACGATCCACAGTGCGAATTGAAAGTGCCGGTCGCGGAACTGACCACGTGCCGCCGCACTGACCGAATACACGACCAGACCGCGGACATCGGTCCAGAAGTAGCTCACCACCGCCGCCAGGGCCGCCATCTGCATCGCCGCCGAAAAGGCCGAACCGGGGTCGGGCCAGCCGAGCACGGCCGGCACCAATCGCATATGAGCGGTCGACGAAATCGGCATCAATTCGGTGATGCCCTGGACAACGCCCAACACCGCTACTTTCGCATAACCCAGCGCCACAAAGCCCGTGTCGACGCCGCCTGTACAAGCATCAGCCATGAATGTCGCATCCGTAAATTGGCGCTCGCGTGATCGCCGTAGGCACGGCGACACGATTGCGCAGTTTTATGACACTTTTAGGTGCCGGCGGGAAATTGACGCGGCACATTAACGGGTGGGGGCCGGAAGCCAAACACGACTTCCGTCAATGGGCACACATTACACTACCCGATGATGTCGGTAAAAGGCGCTCTCGGCTTCGCCTTCATTATGTTGTCGGCGTCCTCCGCGATGGCGGGGGACTGGCGCTATTGCTTGGCGCCATCGCAAGCCGAACACAAAATCTACATGACAGCGCCATTTTCGGTGAACGCGGGGGCGGATGATTCCGAGGCACGGTTCGACGACGCGCTGGGCGGGATGCATCTTCGGCACGACGACGTGCAGTGCCCGCATAGCAACGACGAGGCCTCGGCGGTCGCCGATAAAGAATACGCCGTCGAGTTCAATCGCAAGTCCGGCAATCAAGTCGTCAATTTGCGGTGGCCGCCTGATCGCTGAGCCGCCGGCGCGACGACGTTTATTTCTCTCAGACTTGCAAGCCGCCGCTTACGACAGGGACTGTTGTTCGGAGCGCGCGGGCGCGTGCAGTTGCAGCGGCAGCGCCTGCGCACGCCGCGCCTGCTCGTAGGAGGCGAGCACGGCGTCCACCATGTCCTCGACACAGAACGAGGCGGCGATGCGCTGTTGCAGCACGCGCGCGGCTCTGTCCGCCGCGGCAGGATTGTCCAGCGCCGCAGCGATGGCTTTTGCGAGCGCCGCGGGGTCACTGGGCGGCACGAGATGCGCAGCTTGCGGCCCGAAGATTTCCGGAATGCCGCCGACATTCGTCGCGATCAAAGGCTTGCCGGCGGCGGCGGCCTCGAGCACGACATACGGCAGAGACTCCGCGCGCGACGGCACGACCTTGATGCGGCCGCGCGCGAGCGCCGCGCGCGTCGCCATCGGCCGCTCGAAGCGCACCGCATCGTGCAAGCCCCTCACCACGGCCAAATCGCGGTAATAGCCGGCATCGGGTCCATCGCCGACGATGGTAGCCGTCACCGCGCGGCCCTCGTTCCACAAGAGCGCCACGGCCTCGATGAGCACATCGACGCCTTTCAGCTCGCGCAGTTCGCCGAGGAAGACGAGATCGGTGGCGTCATCGACGAGCGCGATCGGCTCATGCTCCGCCGCGGCGACGCCGTTGTGCACGACGCGCGCGATGCCGCGCGGCTGTCCGATTTTGCGCAGGAAGGCCGCGTGGCTGAACTCGCTCTCGAACAGATAAAGGTTGCCACGACGCAACATCAGCCGCTCGAGCAAAAGGTGCAGCATGCCGCCGATGGAATCGTGCAGGCTGCCGCCGTGCGGCGTGTAGCCGCGAACGGTGCCCAGCGCGGCCGGCACAAGGCGGGCGAGCGCCCCGCCCTTCGCGCCGTGACCATGGATGACGTCAGGGCCGACGCGCTGCACGACCGCATCGACACGCGACAGCGTCGCGACGTCGAATGGGCCCGGCTGCCGCCGCATCGGAATGCGCGTGAGGCCGAGCGCGAGCTTGGGCGCGAGCGTGGCGAATATCTCGTGCGTGCGCGCATTGCCGGTCGAGTTGTCGGCGATGATGCCGACGCGGTGGCCGCGCGCGATCTGCCCATGCGCAAGGTCCACGACGTGACGGAACAACCCGCCGACCGGCGCGCGAAAGATGTGCACGATGTTGAGGCGTGACTGACGCAACGCAAAAAATCCCCGCAATTCCCGGGGCCAATCAAGCAGACTGGGCTAAATTTCGCGTAAACATTTGCACTGAAATTGGCCGGTCCCCGGTGAAAACCGCGACAAAGCGGCGCGTTTCGGCCGAAAAAATGCGCCCGGCAACCCTGTTGCCGGGCGCATTCTTCTTACATGCGACAGCCGTGATTTAATCAGGCGCGGCCGCCCGAGAGGAGATGCAGCTTGCGCCGCGGCTCGGCGGTGGCGATGAGCGCGTGATAGACCTCCATGTAGTCGTTCGCCATGCGCCGCGCGGTGAAGCGCTGCTCGAAGCAGCGCCGGATGTTCTGCCGCGACAACCGCGGCAGCAGACCGACAGCGGCGACGGCGCCGGCTTCGTCGTCCACGACGAATCCCGTCACACCGTCCTCGATGACTTCCGGGATAGCGCCGTGATTGAAGGCGATGACCGGCGTGCCGCAGGCCATGGCTTCAATCATGATCAAACCGAACGGTTCCGGCCAATCGACCGGCGCCAGCAGCGCGATCGCGCCGCTCAGGAAATCCGATTTCTCTTTGTCGCTGATCTCGCCGATGAATTCGACGCCACCGCCTTCCAGCATGGGCGCGATGTCCTGTTCGAAATAATCGCGGTCCACACGATCGACCTTGGCGGCGATCTTCAGCGGAATGCCGCACTGGCGCGCGATGCGGATGGCGCGATCGACACGTTTTTCCGGCGCGATGCGGCCGAGGAATGCGAGATAAGACGGCGTGACCGCGCGCATCTCGAGCATCCGCTCGGGCAGGCCGTGATGGATGGTGCGCATCCAGCCGGCTTGCGGCTTGTAGGCGCGCTGCGCATCGGAGATCGCGATCACCGGCACCGACGAAAAGGTGTCGAACAGGATCTCATGTTCCGGCAGATCAAGACGGCCGTGCAGCGTGGTGAGGAACGGCGTCGATTCCTGCGAGAAGATCGAGAAGGGGAAGTAATCGAGATGAAAGTGCAGGATGTCGAATTCACCGGCACGCCGGCGGACGTGTTCAAGCATCGTCATGTGCAGTGCGTTCTGGTCGCGCACCGAACTGTCGAAACGCAGCGCGCGCGGCCACAATGCTTCCAAATTTGCAGAGGTCTCTGAATCGCCGCTCGCGAACAAAGTGACGTCGTGCCCGAGCGCTACGAGTTCCTCTGTCAACCAGTGGACGACACGCTCGGTACCGCCGTAGAGTTTTGGGGGGATCGCTTCGACCAATGGAGCCACTTGCGCAATGCGCATTTTAACATCCTCTGCTGTTTCGAAGAAAAAACACTGGCTGAAGCCCCACACAGCCCGCCCTCGGTCACAACAACTTTCCGAGAACGATGTTCCGAACTTTTCGGGCAGGGCCCGCGTTCAGAATTGACGATGCATTGTGAGCACAGTGCGTCGTGATGAAACCCAGCATCAGAATGGTCTTCGGCAGTGCCCGTTCGGCAACACCCCAGCGAAAGTCACATGAACAACCTCAGTCTACTGGCTAACCGCCCGTTCGCGTTCATGTTCCGCTATGTGCGGATGCATCGCGCCGCGCATACGGTCATCTTGCTGACTGTCTTGGCGGCAGTCGCGTGTTCCGTTACCGCTCAATACGGAATCAAGTTCCTCGTCGACACATTGTCGACGCCAAATGTGTCGTCGTCGCATGTGTGGCTTGCATTCGCGGTACTCGCGTCACTCATAGCGGCGGACAATTTGCTCTGGCGTGTCGCCGGTTGGATCGCGAGCAAAACCTTTGTGTTGGTAACCGGCGACGTACGCCGAGATCTGTTTCGCCATTTGACCGGGCATGCTCCGAGTTTCTTCGCGGACCGGTTGCCGGGAACTTTGACCAGCCGCGTGAGCGCCACCTCCAACGCGGTCTATACCGTCGAGAACATGTTCATCTGGAATGTGCTGCCGCCATGCGCGGCGACGGTCGCGGCCATCGTGCTGGTCTTCAGCATCAGCACAGCAATGGCAGCCGGCCTCTCGGCAGTCGCCGGCGTGCTGGTGGTGTTCATGTTCCGCATGGCCGCGGCCGGGCGGCCGCTGCACCACGAATACGCCGACAAGGCCGCAAACGTGGACGGCGAGATGATCGACGTGATCGGCAATCTGCCGCTGGTCTGGTCGTTCGGCGGCACCGCGCGTGAGCATCGCCGCTTCGATGGAGTCATCGATCAGGAGTTGGACGCGCGCTATCGCAGCGTTCTTTATCTCGAGAAGCTGCGCGTTACCCACGCGGTCATCACCATCATCCTGGCGATCGGGCTTTTCGCCTGGGCGATCCTGTTGTGGCAACACGGACAGGCGACGACGGGCCAAGTAGTGTTAGTGTGCACGCTGGGCCTCTCGGTCCTGCATGCGACACGCGATCTGGCGGTAGCCCTGGTCGATATCACGCAGCATATGGCGCGTTTCACCGAGGGACTGGCGACGCTCCTGGTGCCGCATACCTTGCGCGACCATCCAGCGGCGAGGCACTTTACGCATTTGGGCGAGCCGATCACCTTCGAGCACGTGTCATTCCATTATCCGGACCGCAGCCACGTGTTCACCGACTTTAATCTGCGCATCGAACCGGAGCAGCGCGTCGGCCTTGTCGGGCCTTCGGGCGGCGGCAAGTCGACGATCTTCGCCCTGCTCCAGCGCTTCTACGATGTACAGGGCGGGCGCATCACCATTGGCGGCCAGGACATCGCGCGCGTGACGCAGGAAAGCCTGCGCGCGTCGCTCGCGATGGTGCCGCAGGACATCTCGCTTTTCCATCGCACGCTGCTCGAGAACATCCGCTACGGCCGGCCGGAGGCGAGCGACGAAGAAGTTGAGGAGGCGCTCGCGGCCGCGCGCTGCACCGACTTCATCGACACGCTGCCGCAAGGGGTGCACACGATGGTCGGCGACCGCGGCGTGAAATTTTCGCCCGGTCAGCGGCAGCGCATTGCGATTGCGCGCGCGTTCCTGAAGGATGCGCCGATCCTGCTGCTCGACGAAGCCACCTCCGCGCTGGACAGCGAGTCCGAGGAAGCGATACGGCAGGCGCTCGACCGGCTGATGCGCGGGCGCACCGTCGTCGCGATCGCGCACCGGCTTTCTACGCTGCGGAATTTCGACCGCATCGTGCTTTTGCGCGGCGGCGGCATTCTGGAAGACGGCCACCCGGAGAAACTATTGCGGCACGGCCGCGCGTTCCGCGAGATGGTCGAGCGGCAGACGATGAACGTCGCTTAGATTCTTGCTCCGCATTCCCGCTTGCGCGGGAATCCACATTTTTTGCTGGGTCCCCGCTTTCGCGGGGAACGGCCTAGTCCGAGGTCAGGACGCGGCCTTTGGTCTCCGGCAGCATCAGTGCCGCAAGTATCACGAGCCCGTATGAGATCACCGCGAATACGCCGATCGAACGGCCCAGCGGGAACGTTGCGCTCAATATGCCGACCAGGAGCGGATTGAGCGCGCCGATGCCGCGGCCGAAGTTGTAGGCGAAGCCCTGCCCCGATCCGCGCATGCGAGTCGGGAAAAGCTCCGTCAGGAACGGCCCCATTCCCGAATAGGTGCCCGAAGCGAAGAAGCCCAGCGGGAAGCCGAGAAAGAGCATCATCGTGTCATCGATGTTCAGAAGCGTATAACCGATCACCGTGACGATCGAGCACAGCGCGAACAGGATGAAGCTGGCGCGGCGCCCGATCCGATCGTTGAGCCAGGCGCTGACCAGATAGCCGACGAATGAGCCGACGATGATGACGGCGAGATAGCCGCCGGTGCCAAGCACCGTGAGCTTGCGTTCGGTGCGAAGATAAGTCGGCAGCCAGGTCGTGATGGCGTAGTAGCCGCCCTGAGTCCCGATGCTGAGGATGCCGGTCAAGATGGTCGTGCGGATCATCGGCGGCGAAAAAATCTCCAGAAAGTTCGTCGATTTGCCGGCAGCGCCGAGCTTCTGCTGCGTCTGCGCGAACACCTGCGGCTCATCGACCATGCGCCGCACATAGAAGACGAGTACCGCCGGCGTGATGCCGACCCAAAACAGCGCGCGCCAAGCCGTGTCAGCCGGAAAAACGCTGAAGAACACCGTCGCCATGATCGCCGCGACTCCCCAGCCGACGGCCCATCCGCTCTGCATGGCGCCGACTGCCTTGCCGCGATGTTCCGCGCGAATGAGCTCGCCGACCAGAACTGCCGCCGCCGCCCATTCACCGCCGAAGCCGAAGCCCATCAAACTCCGGCATATGAGGAGCTGCGTGTAGGTCTGGGCGAAGCCGGTGAGGAAGGTGAAGATCGCAAACCAGGCGATGGTAATCTGCAAGGTGCGCACGCGGCCAAAGCGGTCCGAGAGAGCGCCGGCGAACCATCCGCCAAACGCCGACGACAGCAAAGTCACGGTGCCGATCAACCCGGCATCGGCGTTCGTCAGGGCGAAAGCGGCGATGATCGCCGGAATTGCGAAGCTGTAGATCTGCACGTCCATCGCATCGAGAACCCACCCGCCCGTGGAGGCCCAGAACGCGCTCTTCTCGCGCGGAGCCATTTGCGCGTACCACCGGGTCGGGTGGTTCGCGTCACTCTTTGGTGGGACATCTGCTTTCATCTCGACTTTCCTCACTGAGCGCTGATGGCGCGATCTTCCCCAGGACAAGGAAAGCTTAGTATTTTATGACGGGGACTACGGCAATCGCCGTTGGCGGAACTCCGCAATTTCGGAACAACCGACTTCGATTGGCCGGATTTTCTTGCAAGGCGTGAAAGCAAGCCGCCGACGCCCGTCCGTGACCAGCGGCGTGCCGTCAGGAGATGCGTTCGACGCCCTTGCTCTTCAGCGTGGGATTGGCGGCCGGCGCGGTCATGAAACGGATCAGCGCCTTGCGGATTCAGGCTGGCGCGCGGAGGCGCTCAGACCTGATTGTGCCATAGCAGGCTTGTCTTGCCCGCGACAGGCTGGACATAGTGCGCCGGTCATTGCATCGACGTGAGCCATGCCCGCAAAACCATCGAAATCATCTTCGCACCTTTGGGACTTCTGGATCGACCGCGGCGGCACCTTCACCGACGTGGTGGGGCGCCGGCCGGACGGCACGCTGGTGGCGCACAAGCTGCTCAGCGAGAACCCGGAGGCCTATGCCGACGCCGCGGTACAGGGTATCCGAGATCTGCTCGGCCTGAAAGCGGGCGAGCCGATCCCCGCGGGCCGCGTGAATGCGGTGAAGATGGGCACGACCGTCGCGACCAACGCGCTCCTCGAGCGCAAGGGCGATCGCACGCTGCTGGTGATCACCAAGGGTTTCCGCGACGCGCTGAAGATCGGTTATCAGGCACGGCCGAAGATCTTCGCCAAGCAGATCATCAAGCCGGACATGCTCTATGAGCGCGTCGCCGAGGTGGACGAGCGCGTTCGCTCCGACGGCACCGTCGAGCAGGAGCCCGATCTCGATGCCGTGCGCGCCGAGCTCGAAGCGGCGAAGGCGGACGGCATCGATGCGGTCGCCATCGTCTTCATGCATGCCTATCGCTTCCCCGAGCACGAGCAGCGCGTGGCCGCGCTCGCGCGCGAAATGGGCTTTGCCCAGGTGTCGGTGAGCCACGAGGTCTCGCCGCTGATCAAGCTGGTCGGCCGCGGCGACACCACGGTGGTCGATGCCTATCTCTCGCCGATCCTGCGGCGCTACGTGGCGCGCGTGGCGGGCGAGATGCAGGGGGGTGCGCTTTCTTCACCCTCCCCTGGAGGGGGAGGGTCGACCGCGAAGCGGTCGGGGTGGGGTGAAAGCGCGACTGAAGAGATCACCCCCTCCCGCCGCGCTGCGCGCGGCGACCTCCCCCCTCCAGGGAGAGGCGAAGAAAGGGAAATCCTCTTCTGGGTCGCCTCGCGCGGACATCACGCCGATGTCGGCGGCATCTCGCCCGGCTCGATGTCGCCGAACGCCACCACCATCGAGCAGGAAGGCGTGCTGTTCGACAATTTCAAATTGGTCGATCGCGGCCGCTTTCGCGAGAAGGAACTGCTGGCGGCGCTCACGGGCGCCAAATATCCGGCGCGCAACCCGACGCAGAACATCAACGACATGAAGGCGCAGATCGCCGCCAACGAGAAGGGCGTCGCCGAGCTGCGCAAGATGGTGACGCTGTTCACCATGCCGGTGGTGCAGGCCTATATGCAGCACGTGCAGGACAACGCGGCGGAAAGCGTGCGCCGCGTCATCGACCGGCTGCACGACTCGGAATTCTCCTACGAGATGGACCAGGGCACCGTAATCAAGGTGAAGATCACGGTCGACAAGAAGAAGCGCGAGGCGACCGTCGACTTCACCGGCACCAGCGAGCAGCAGCCGACCAACTTCAATGCGCCGGAGCCGGTCACGCGCGCGGCGGTGCTCTACGTGTTCCGCGTGATGGTCGACGACGACATCCCGATGAACGCGGGCTGCCTGCGGCCGATCAACATCGTCATCCCCAAGCATTCGATGCTGACGCCGGAATATCCGGCCGCGGTGGTTGCCGGCAATGTCGAGACCTCGCAGGCGGTGACCAACACGCTGTTCGGTGCGCTCGGGGCGCTGGCCGCCGCGCAAGGGACGATGAACAACCTCAACTTCGGCAACGCGAAGTACCAGTACTACGAGACGATCTGCTCCGGCTCGCCGGCGGGCCCTGGCTTCAACGGCACCGACGCCGTGCATACGCACATGACGAATACACGGCTCACCGATCCGGAGGTGCTGGAATTCCGCTATCCCGTAGTGCTGGAGGATTTCCACATCCGTGCAGGATCCGGCGGCAAAGGCAAATGGCACGCCGGCGACGGCATCCGCCGCACCATCCGCTTCCTGGAGAAGATGGACTGCACCATCCTCTCCGGCCATCGCCGCGTGCGGCCCTTCGGCCTCGACGGCGGTGAAGCCGGTCAGGTCGGCGAGAACTGGGCGCGGCGCAAGGACGGTCGTATGGAGCGCCTGCAAGGTTGCGACGACACGGTGATCGACGCGGACGAGGCGATCATCATCCAGAGCCCGACCGCGGGAGGATACGGGGAGGGGTGAAGTCCAGAGCGAGCTTGCGTCTGCGTCGCACCTTGCTCCGCTCATTCCCGCGCAAGCGGGAATCCAGAAAGTGCA
>DATARB010000140.1:0-4867 GCA_036264375.1 Pseudolabrys sp. | reverse complement strand
ACAACGACATCGAATCGATCCGACATCATCTGCCTTTTTTGGGGAATAGTTTCGGATGGCATGCTATCTCCGCTTCCGAGTTCGATCTAGCGAGATGACGCCCCATGATGCGCACCGAAGAGCACCGCCCCGTCCGCCTTTCCGAATACCGGCCACCCGACTGGCTGGTCGAGACCGTCGACCTCCAGGTCAGTCTGCATCCGACGCAGACGCCGGTGCGCGCGACGCTGAAGCTTAAGCCCAATCCGGAGGGCGGTGCGCCCGCGCCCCTGATGCTCGACGGCGATGGGCTGACGCTCGTCTCGCTCAAGCTCGACGGCGCACCGGTCGCCAAGGACGCCTACGTGGCGACGCCGGACGGCCTCACCATCGCCCAGCCGCCGCACCGGCCTTTCACGCTGGAGATCGAAACGCTGGTCGATCCGGAGGCCAACACGCAGCTCTCGGGGCTTTACCGGTCGAGCGGAAATTACTGCACCCAGTGCGAGGCCGAAGGCTTCCGCCGCATCACCTATTATCCCGACCGTCCCGACGTGATGGCGGTTTTCACCACCCGCGTCGAGGCTGATAAGTCCGAAGCGCCCGTGCTTTTGGCCAACGGCAACCTCAAGGACAGCGGCGATCTCCCGGGCGGCCGTCACTTCGCGGTGTGGCACGATCCCTGGCCGAAGCCCGCCTATCTGTTCGCCCTGGTCGGCGGCAAGCTCGGCCATATCGAGGACAGCTTCGTCACCGCGTCCGGCCGCAAGGTCGCGCTCCGCATCTATGTCGAGCCCGGCAAGGAGGACCGCGCCGGCTATGCCATGGATTCGCTGAAGCGCTCCATGCGCTGGGACGAGCAGGCGTTCGGCCGCGAATACGATCTCGACATCTTCATGATCGTCGCCGTGTCCGATTTCAACATGGGGGCGATGGAGAACAAGGGCCTCAACGTCTTCAACGACAAATACGTCCTGGCCACCTCCGCGACGGCAACCGACGCCGATTATTCGCACATCGAGGGCGTCATCGCGCACGAGTACTTCCACAACTGGACCGGCAACCGCATCACCTGCCGGGACTGGTTCCAGCTCTGCCTGAAGGAAGGCCTCACGGTCTTCCGCGACCAGGAATTCTCCTCCGACATGCGCTCGCGCCCGGTGAAGCGCATCGCCGATGTGCGCGGCCTGCGCGCGGCGCAGTTCATTGAGGACTCAGGTCCCCTCGCCCATCCGGTGCGGCCCGAGACCTACAAGGAGATCAACAACTTCTACACGGCGACCGTCTACGAGAAGGGCGCCGAGGTCGTGCGCATGGTGCAGACCTTGATCGGCAAGGAGACATTCCGCGCGGGGATGGACCTCTATTTCCAGCGCCACGACGGCGAGGCGGCGACCATCGAGCAGTTCATCGCCTGCTTCGCCGATGCGAGCGGCCGCGACATGGGCCAGTTCATGCGCTGGTATTCGCAGGCCGGCACGCCGGAAGTTACCGTGAGCGGCCGCTACGACGCCGCGCGCAAGACTTACACGCTCGAGGTCAAGCAGACGCTGGCGCCGACGCCCGGACAGCCGACCAAGGAGCCGATGGTGATTCCATTGTCGCTCGGCCTCGTCGGCAAGAACGGCAGCGACCTTGCCCTCACGCTCTCCAACGGCAAGGCGATCGACCGCGGCGTGGTGGTGCTGACCGAGCCGGCGCAGACCTTCGCGTTCACCGGCATTACCGAGCGCCCCGCGCTCTCGATCAACCGCGGCTTCTCCGCGCCGATCAAGCTCGTCACTGATCTTGACGGCGACGATCTCGCCTTCCTCGCCGCCCGCGACAGCGACCCGTTCAACCGCTGGCAGGCGCTGCAGACGACCGCGATGCGGCTGCTCATCGATAATGTCGCCGGCTTACGCGCCGGCAAGGCGCCGCGCAGCGACGAGAAGCTCATGGTGGCGCTCGCCGCCATCCTTGAAGACCCGGCTTTGGAGCCGGCTTTCGTCGCGCTCGCGCTCGTGCCGCCCGGCGAAGGCGACATCGCCCGCGAGATCGGCCGCGACATCGATCCCGATGCGATCTTCCGCGCCCGCAAGGCGCTGCGCGCCGAAATCGGCGGCCGGCTCGGCCCGGCCCTCTCCACCGTCTACGAGCGCATGACGGTTCGCGCCCCCTATTCGCCGGATGCGACCAGCGCCGGCCGGCGCGCGCTGCGGAACGTGGCGCTCGACCTCATGGCGGCAACCGGAGCCGAAGCCGCGATCGCCCGCGCCGCACAGCAATACGACGACGCCGACAACATGACCGACCGCATGGCCGCGCTGGCCACGCTGTCGCTGCACGTTGGCCCGACGCGCGAGCATGCGCTCGCCGACTTCTACACCCGCTACAGCAGCGATGCGCTGGTCGTCGACAAATGGTTCTCGTTGCAGGCGGCGATCCCGCAGCCGGACACGCTCGACAAAGTGCGCGCGCTCAGCGCCCATCCCGCCTTCTCGCTCGCCAATCCGAATCGCGTGCGCGCGCTGATCGGCGCCTTCGCGCAGGGCAACGTCACGCAGTTCAACCGTCCCGACGGCGCCGGCTACGACTTCATCGCCGACACGATTCTCACCCTCGACCCGAAGAATCCGCAGCTCGCCGCGCGCATGGCCACCGCCTTCCGCACCTGGCGCACGCTGGAAGCCGGACGGCAGGCCAAGGCGGAGGCCGCGCTCACGCGCATCAAGTCCACATCGGGGCTCTCGCGCGATCTCGCGGACATCGTCGAGCGGGCGCTGGCGCCGGTCTGAACGCGCTTGCGCGGCGTCTGACCAAACGCGCCCCTGTGCGCGAGTACCATCGCCGCCGGGCAGCGGCGTTCGCACCACAAGACATGCGCATCTGAGCCTTTGCGCCGTCTACTGAATGTGTGCGTAACGATTTTTAAATATTTGACTCAGCGACTCTCGACAAATCACCGGCCATAGATTCAAATCCCATACGATTCGGAGAGATGCGGCACATCCTTCCGTTTCAGGGTGATTGGGGACATTCCGAACGGAGGCCTACATGGCGCGCGCCAGCCTGGCGAGTGCGTCTGCACATCCGGATTCTATCAAAGGCCTCGCGCAGTCGATTGCCAAACCGGCGTATCGACGGCTGCTGACGGCTGAGCCGCTGCTGCGGCGCGCTGTTCCGGTGCTCATCATTGCCTTCCTCGCGACCGTCTGCGTGGGCGCGGCGGTGCAGGTGCTCGATCAGCGGCGGCAGACGATAGATAACGCGGTGCTGACGCTCGACGCCGTCGCCGAGCTTGCGGCCGAGCGTCTCTCGCTGCCGCTGAAGGAGTCATCCGACGCCATCACGCGACCGCAGGAGATTCTCACCCGCACCTTGCCCGCCTGGGCCACGATCGGCGGACGCCAGTTCATTCTCACCAACGCCGACGGCGTGGTGATGGCGACGACGCCCGCGGGCGACAACATTGTCGGCCGTAAGCTCATCGACCTGCTCGGGCCGACGCAGCCGCTGACCACGTTCGGCGCCGGCGCCGGCGTTCTGGAAATCACGCTGCCGGACGAGAGCCGCGCGCTCGCCACCGTGCGCACGCTCAATCCGCCGCTCGGCCAAGTCGCCGTGCTGCAATCGCGCGATTCGGCGCTGATCAACTGGCGCTCGCTCACGACGCTGACCATCACCTTGTCGGCCACCACCGGCTTCGTGGTGCTCATCCTCGGTTTTGCCTTCCACTGGCAGGCGACGCGCGCGCGCGAAGCCGACGTCATCTATGAGACGGTGCGCAGCCGCATCGATACCGCGCTCAACCGCGGCCGCTGCGGCCTGTGGGACTGGGACCTGGCGCGCGGCCGCATCTTCTGGTCGCAGTCGATGTTCGACATCCTCGGCCTGGAGAGCAAAGACGACCTCCTGTCGTTCGGCGACGTCAGTGCCCTGGTGCATCCCGACGACATGCAGCTCTACGAGCTCGCCAGCGAGCTCGCCGACGCGCGCATGACCTATGTCGACCACGCCTTCCGCATGCGCCACGCCAGCGGCCACTGGGTCTGGCTGCGTGCGCGCTGCGAACTGGTGCGCCAGCCGAACGATCCGGGCCTGCATCTGATCGGCATCGCCGTCGATATCACCGAGCAGAAGCATCTGGTCGAGCGCACGGTCGCCGCCGACATGCGCCTGCGCGACGCCATCGAGACCATCCCGGAAGCCTTCGTGCTGTGGGACGCCGACAACCGGCTGGTGCTGTGCAACTCCAACTTCCAGGAGCTGCACCATCTGCCCGACGAGGCGATCACGGTCGGCGCCTCTTATGAAGCCGTCGTCGCCGCCGGCAGCCAGCCTGTGGTGCGCAACAAGGTCGCCAGCGCCGGCCCGACGCTTCCCGGCGCACGCACCTTCGAGGCGCAGCTCGAAGACGGCCGCTGGCTGCACATCAGCGAGCGCCGCACCAAGGACGGCGGCTACGTCTCGGTCGGCACCGACATCACCGCGCTCAAGACCCACGAAGAGAAGTTGGTCGACAGCGAGAAGCGCCTGATGGCGACCGTCTCCGACTTGCGCGCCTCGCAGCAGCGGCTGGGCGAACTGGCCGAGCAATACGCCGCCGAGAAGACCCGCGCCGAGGAAGCCAACCAGGCCAAGTCGAAATTCCTCGCCAATATGAGCCATGAGCTGCGCACGCCGCTCAACGCCATCATCGGCTTCTCGGAGATCATGGAATCGGGCATGTTCGGCCCGCTCGGCGCCGAGAAGTATCAGGAATATTGCAGCGATATCCGCGACAGCGGGCAGTACCTGCTCGACGTCATCAACGACATCCTCGACATGTCGAAGATCGAAGCCGGCCGCATCCGCCTCGACTTCGAGGACCTCGACCTCGACACGCTGCTGAACGAATCCATGCGTG
>DATARB010000078.1:0-4325 GCA_036264375.1 Pseudolabrys sp. | reverse complement strand
CCGTCGGGAAGTACGTCGTGGAAGATGGTGCCGATGTCGGTGTTGGCATCGTCCTTCGGCAGATAGAGCTGAACCGTGATGCCCTTCCACCGCGTGTCGGTGTGCGGCGTGATCAGGTAGCCCGGGATGTCGCGCGTCAGGATCGGGATCGGATACATCCCGACCTTGGCGAAGTCGCCGCCGAAGCGCTTCTTCAGGCCCGGCTCCAACTTGCGGATGAAGGCCTGCTTGACCGGCTCGGCGCACAGCGCGCGGCCGACCACGTCCCAGAACGCCCGCTTCTCCGGCGGCAGGTTGCGAATGTACTCGGGGAACAAGTCGATCTTCACGCGGGTATGCGTGCCGTCGTCGAGATCGTGGCCCTTGCTGCGGCCGTGCATCGGCCGGTAATCGGCCGACTCCGGCATCAGCGCCAGGACCTGCGCGTAGATGTCGTCCGGGAACACCTTGTCGAACTCGAGATGAAAGAACGGCTTCTCTGCCGCCCGCGCGGCGTCGATCGACTTGGCGATGAACTCGGCAAGACGTGCGACGGCGCGATGGCGGTCGTGGCGAGCAAGCGTTATCGATTGGTCCATCGCGGCAACCCGATTTTGTGAGCGCGAAAAGTCGCCGCAATTTGCGGCGATTTGCCGATCAATGCAAGCCGTTGGCGGGCCTGTGAATTTGGACCGATTCCAAAGCGCCGCGTGTTACCGCAACGCTTTCAACGCCTCGCGGCCGGCATATTTCGCCTGGGGCCCGAGTTCCTCTTCGATACGCAGGAGTTGGTTGTACTTGGCGGTGCGGTCGGAGCGCGCCAGCGAGCCGGTCTTGATCTGCCCGCAAAGGGTGGCCACCGCGAGGTCGGCGATGGTGGAATCCTCGGTCTCGCCCGAGCGGTGCGACATGACGGCCGTGTATCCCGCCTTGTGCGCCATCTCGACCGCCGCCAGCGTCTCGGTCAGCGTGCCGATCTGGTTGACCTTGATCAGGATGGAGTTGCCCAGGCCCTGCTTGATGCCCTGCGACAGCCGCTTCACGTTGGTCACGAAGAGATCGTCGCCAACCAGTTGGCATTTGTCGCCGATCAGGTCGGTGACCAGCTTCCAGCCCTCGAAATCGTCCTCGGCCATGCCGTCTTCGATCGACACGATCGGATAGCGCGACACGAGATCGGCGAGGTACTTGGCCTGCTCCTCGATCGAGCGGGTTTTCCCCTCGCCTTCATAGACATAGGCGCCGTTTTTGAAGAATTCGGTCGAAGCCGGGTCGAGCGCCAAGGCGATGTCCTCACCCGGTTTATAACCGGCCTTCTCGATGGCCTTCATAACAAAGCCCAAAGCGGCGTCGGCCGAAGCGAGATTGGGGGCGAAGCCGCCCTCGTCGCCGACGTTGGTGTTGTGGCCGTCGTCGTGCAGCGCCTTCTTCAGCGTCTGGAACACCTCGACGCCCATGCGCAGGCCTTCGGCAAACGTGGGAGCGCCGATCGGCATGATCATGAATTCCTGGAAGTCGATCGGGTTGTCGGCATGCACGCCGCCATTGACGATGTTCATCATCGGCACTGGCAGAAGCCGCGCAGCGACGCCGCCGACATAGCTGTAGAGCGGCATGCCCTTGGCATTGGCCGCCGCCTTCGCGGTGGCCAGCGAGACCCCGAGGATGGCGTTGGCGCCGAGCCGGGCCTTGTTGGGCGTGCCATCGAGATCGATGAGGGTCTCGTCGATCAGCGCCTGCGCCTCGGCGTCCATGCCGCCGAGCGTGTCGAAGATCTCGCCATTGACCGCATCGACCGCCTTGCGCACGCCCTTGCCGAAGTAGCGATCCTTATCGCCGTCACGCAGTTCGACCGCCTCGTGCGCGCCGGTGGAGGCGCCGGAGGGAACCGCGGCGCGGCCGAGCGAGCCGTCCTCGAGCAGGACGTCGACTTCGACGGTGGGATTGCCACGGCTGTCGAGGATTTCGCGGCTGATGATGTCGATGATGGCGGTCATGGATGCCCCGGAATGATGGTGGTTGCGGGGCTTCTACAGGATTGAGAACCCCCTTGTCATGCCCTGCAGGGACAAGGCATGCATGCCCTACCCGAATCGTAAGAAAGCTATATGGCGAAGAAAACTCTCCAATTGGGCCGTTCGGTCCCCATTCCCGCTTCGCCCGACGAGGCCGTGCTCGACCGCGTGCCCAATGCGCACCGCGACACCAACTACGTCGCCCGTTTTACCGCGCCGGAATTCACCACCCTCTGCCCGATCACCGGCCAGCCGGACTTCGCGCATCTGGTGATCGACTACGTGCCGGACCGCTTCCTGGTCGAATCCAAGTCGCTCAAGCTCTATTTGATCAGCTTCCGCAACCAAGGCGGCTACCACGAGGAGTGCACCGTCGGCATCGGCAAGCGGCTCTACACGCTGCTCAAGCCGAAATGGCTGCGCATCGGCGGCTACTGGTATCCGCGCGGCGGGATACCCATCGACGTGTTCTGGCAGGCCGGCCGCCTGCCGAAGGACGTCTGGGTGCCGGACCAGGGCGTCGCGCCCTATCGCGGGCGGGGCTGACTGCATTTTTTGAGTTTTCTACTACCGCGTGCATAATCCCCCCGCATGGTTTTCAACATTTCGGGGGGACAAAATGGGTGCAAAGCCAAAAATTGCGACGGCCAAAATCGTATCAGCCGCAAAGCCTGGGCCGAACCCGGGCTCGTTCGATTCCTCGCCGCATGTGGGCTGGACCAGCGGCGAATTGCAGGCACAGATCGGTTCGAAGAACAAAGACAAGAAAAAGCTCGTGATGGAAATCTGGTACGAGTTCTTCCACGACACCGCGAGCACCTATCTCTGGTCGGTGAAGTATCACATCAAGGCGCAGGACAAGGACCTCATCGGCTCGGGCTGGCATACCGTGAACAAGCTCGCCTCGCTGAGTTTCAATTTCAAATACAAGCAAGGCAGCGCAGCACCCGTCACCCAAACCGGCTCGCTGACGCTGACGGGTCAGTCGGACACCAGCGGCGTTCTGTTCTCCGGAAATGCGGGTAGCACGGCATTGCTTCCGGTGTTCCAGACCAAGCACGCGACCGGTGACCGGTTCGGCGGCAACAACGGAATCCAGATCGCCTGGTAGCGATCGGCGCGTGACGGCCGGTCACACCTGCGACGGCTGCGGCCGTCGCAGGAAATGCGCGCAGACAAAGCCGACGATGGTCAGCACCACCGTCCCGAGCAGCAGGACCGGCGTGATGCCGATGGTCGCCAGTCCCGCGCCGTAGACGATCGGTCCCACCGCCTGGCCGAGGAAGAAGAAGAACGAGTGCAGCGCCATGGCCGAGCCGCGCGCCGCCGGCGCGAGTTCGCTGGCATAGATCTGGATGACGGCGTGCAGCATGTAGAAGCCGAAGCCGAGCAGCGCGAAATTGGCGAACTCCACCGGCCACCACAGGCGCAAGGCGATCACCAGCAGGCAAAATCCCATGACCGTGCCGCCGATGCGCATCATGTTGGTCTCACCCAACAGCGCCAGGAGCCGCGAGACCATGACGCCGTAAAGAGCGCCGCCGATGCCGAAGCCGGCAATGACGATGCCGGCGATCGACGCACGGGTCTCCCCGGCACTGTGCATCATCGTCGCGATATGCGGGAAGACGCCGTACATGAACACGGCCTCGAAGAAGACCGCGCTGAAACAGATCTTCGCAAGAGGATTGCTGAAGATGGTGCGGTAGTTCGGCCCGAGCGTGGAGAGATCGAAATGGCCTCTCGCTTCCTTGACGGAGCGAAAGCCAGGGACGGCGATCAGAAAGATGAGGCCGCCGATGACGCACAAAAGGTAGAACACCCCGCGCCAGCCGATCAGATCGCAGACCACGCCGGAAAATGTCGCGCCAAGAAGATTTCCGGTCATGATCGCGAACAGGAGGCGGCCCATCGCCACTTGGCGTTCGGCAACCGGAATTTTGTCACCAACGAGCGCAAACGCGATCGGCACCACGCCGCCCGCGGCAAGTCCGGCCACCATGCGGGCGGCGATCAGGATCTCGAAATTCTTGGCGAAGCCGCAGACCAGCGAGGCCGCGGTCAAAACCAGGACGCAGGCGAGCATCAGCCGCGACTTGCTGAACATGTCCGCCAGCGCGCCGAGCAGCGGCTGCACCAGGGCATAAGGCAGCGTGAACGCGGTCGACAGCAGCGCCGCGGTCCTCGGTTCGACATCGAGACCGGCGGCGATCTGCGGAATGATCGGATCGGTCGACCGGGTGTAAAGCGCGCTGGCGAAAACCACGACCGCGATGAGATTGAGGACGCGGTTCATGCGGACGGCCCGGCCTACCTCTTGGCCAGGCTGTC
>DATARB010000066.1:0-121305 GCA_036264375.1 Pseudolabrys sp. | reverse complement strand
CTTGCGTTTACTGGGTCCCCGCTTTCGCGGGGACGACAACCGTGGCGTTGCGTCAGCCTGCTCACGGCCGAGCCCGCACTGACAGCGACACCCGCTCCGCATCGCCAGCTTGACAACCCTCCGCACCCCGCCGACGATTTGATCCACGCAATCGGCCGCCGGGGCCGCCGCATGACCGTCACATCAGGAGTTCTTCCATGATCACGAGGCGTCACGTCATCCCGCTCGCGCTCGCTGGCGGGCTTGCCGCGGGCTTTGCCGCGTCCGCCGCCGCGCAGGACACGATCAAAATCGGCGAGCTCAACAGCTACAAGTCGCAGCCGGCCTTTCTCGACCCGTACAAGAAGGGGATCGAGATGGCGGTCGAGGAGATCAACGCCAAAGGCGGCGTCCTCGGCAAGAAGCTCGAAGTCGTCATGCGCGATGATGGCGCCAATCCGGGTGAGGCCGTGCGCGTCGCCGAAGAGCTGGTGACGCGTGAAGGCGTCGCGGCAATCGCCGGCACGTTCCTCTCCAACATCGGTCTCGCGGTCACCAACTTCGCCGGCCAGAAGAAGGTGTTCTTCCTCGCCGCCGAGCCGCTCACCGACAAGATCACCTGGCAGAACGGCAACAAGTACACATACCGTCTGCGTGCTTCGACCTACATGCAGACGGCCATGCTGATGCCGGCGGCGATCGCATCGAAGAAGAAGAAATGGGCGCTGGTCTATCCGAACTTCGAATACGGACAGGCAGCGGCCGAAGCCTTCAAGACGCTGATGAAGAAGGCGCAGCCCGACGTCGAGTTCGTGACCGAGCAGGCGCCGCCGCTCGGCAAGATCGATGCCGGCGCGGTGGCGCAGGCGATCGACGACGCCAAGCCCGACGCGATCTTCAACGTGCTGTTCGGGCCCGACCTCACCAAGTTCGTGCGCGAGGGCAACACCCGCGGCGTGTTCAAGGATCGCGTCGTGGTCAGCCTGCTCTCGGGCGAGCCGGAATATCTCGATCCGCTGAAGGACGAGGTCCCGGCCGGATGGATCGTCACCGGCTTCCCGTGGGACAAGGTGAAGACGCCGGAATACGGTGCGTTCCTTGCCGCCTATCAGAAGAAATACAACGACTATCCGCGCCTCGGCTCCATCGTCGGCTACGTGACGATCAAGTCTCTCGCCGCCGGCATCGCCAAGGCGAAATCGACCGACACCGAGAAGCTGGTCGACGCCTTCAAGGACCTCAAGGTCGACAGCCCGTTCGGTCCGATCGAATATCGCGCGAGCGATCATCAGGCGACGATGGGCGCTTTCGTCGGCAAACTCGCGCTGGAAAACGGCAAGGGCACGATGGTCGACTTCAAATATGTCGATGGTGCTTCCGTGTTGCCGAGCGATGCCGAGGTGAAGAAGCTGCGCCCGGCGGACGCGAATTGAGCGCCTTATCCCTCCTCCGCTTGCGGGGGAGGGTGGCCGGCGCAGCCGGCCGGGTGGGGGCTCGTGCTGTAAGCTGCGGGGCGACCCCACCCGGCCCCGCGCTGCGCGCGGAGCCACCCTCCCCTTTCAGGGGAGGAATAAGAGAGATCGCGGCACCTCAAAGATGACCCTCAACGCCTTCCTCTTTCAGGCGCTCAACGGGCTCTCCAGCGCCTCCGGCCTGTTCCTGATCGCCGCCGGGCTGTCGCTGATCTTCGGCGTCACGCGCATCATCAATATCGCGCACGGGTCCCTCTATATGCTGGGGACCTACATCGCCTATTCCTTCGCCACCAGGATCGGCGGCGGCCTCGGCTTCTGGGGCGGCATCGTCGCCACCGCGCTCGTCGTCGGCGCGCTCGGCGCGCTGATCGAAATGGTGCTGCTGCGCCGCATCTACCGCGCGCCCGAACTCTTCCAACTGCTCGCCACCTTCGCGCTGGTGCTGATCATCAACGACGCGGCGCTCTACATCTGGGGTCCCGAAGACCTGCTCGGCCCGCGCGCGCCCGGCCTGCGCGGCGCCATCGAAATCTTCGGCCGCCATCTCCCGAGCTACGACCTGTTCCTGATCTTCGTCGGCCCCGCCGTTTTGCTGATCCTGCATTTCGCGTTGGCAAAGACGCGCTTCGGCCGCCTGATCCGCGCCGCGACGCAGGACCGCGAAATGGTCGGCGCGCTCGGCGTCAATCAGGCGATCCTGTTCACGTCAGTGTTCGCGCTCGGCGCACTGCTCGCCGGTCTCGGGGGCGCGCTGCAGGTCGCGCGCGAGCCGGCCAATCTCGCCACCGACCTGATCGCGATTAGCGATGCCTTCGTCGTGGTCGTCGTCGGCGGCATGGGCTCGATCTCAGGCGCTTATCTCGCCGCCGTGATCATCGCCGAGGTGAAGGCCCTCTGCATCGGCCTCGGCGTCGTCAATCTCGGCTTCATGTCGGTCAACTTCTCCAAGTTCACATTGGTCGCGGAATTCCTGGTCATGGCGGCGGTGCTGATCGCGCGGCCCTACGGCCTGCTCGGCCGCGCGCAGGCGGCGGTGCGCTCGATGGCCGAGCCGGAAGACCCGATCCGCGCGGCGACGCTGATGCTGAAGTGGCTCGCCGCCGCCGTGCTGGTTCTGCTGCTGCTGCTGCCGTTGCTGGCGCAGACCTCGCCCTATCTGCTCATCTTGGGCATCGACGTGCTGATCGCGGTGATCTTCGCCACATCGCTGCATTTCATCATGGGTCCCGGCGGCATGCATTCGTTCGGCCACGCCGCTTACTTCGGCTTAGGGGCCTATGGCGCCGCGCTGCTGGTGAAATGGCTGGCGGCGCCGATGGGGCTCGCGCTCCTGGCGGCGCCGATCGTCGCGCTTGCCGGTGCGCTGCTGTTCGGCTGGTTCGCGGTGCGGCTGTCCGGCGTCTATCTCGCGATGCTGACGCTGGCCTTCGCGCAGATCGTCTGGGCCGCCGTGTTCCAATGGGAGGAACTGACCGGCGGCTCCAATGGCGTCATCGGCGTCTGGCCGCCGCCGCCGTTCGACAGCGGTTCGGTGTACTACCTGCTCACGCTGGTGCTCGCGGTGATCGCGGTGCTGTTGCTGCGCCGGTTCCTGTTCGCGCCCTTCGGCTACGCCATGCGCGCGGGCCGTGACTCTCCCTTGCGCGCGGAAGCCATCGGCATCGACGTGAAGCGCGTGCACTGGCTCGGCTTCGCCATTGCCGGCGCGGTGTGCGGCGTCGCGGGCGGCCTGTTCGCCTTCGCCAAAGGCTCGATCTCGCCGGAGACGATCAGCGTCAGCCGCTCCATCGACGGCCTGGTGATGGTGCTGCTGGGCGGCATCCAGACGCTCACCGGCCCCATCGTCGGCGCCTCTGTGTTCACGCTGCTGCAGGACCTGGTGATGCGGCAGACCGAATATTGGCGCGCTCTGTTGGGCGCGATCATCCTGCTCCTGGTGCTCGCGTTTCCGCAGGGCATCGCCGGCGCGGTCTCGCAAGTGTTCGGCAAGCGGCGCGGGGGGCATTCGTCATGAGCGTGCTCGCCGTTCGCGCGCTGTCCAAGGCCTTCGGCGGCGTGCACGCCGTCAGAGAGGTCAGCTTCGCTATCGAGCGCGGCGAATTCCTCGCCATGATCGGGCCGAACGGCGCCGGCAAATCCACCTGCTTCAACATGATCAACGGCCAGCTCGCGCCCGACTCCGGCGAGATCCTGTTCGAGGGCAAGAACATCGCCGGCTTTAAGCCGCGCGAGATCTGGCGGCTCGGCGTCGGCCGGACCTTCCAGGTCGCGGCGACGTTCCATTCGATGACGGTGGCCGAAAACGTGCAGATGGCGCTGATCTCGCACGCGCGCGGGATTTACGGCCTTTGGCGTCCGGCCGCTGCGCAGCATCGCGCGCGTGCGCTCGAATTGCTGGCGCAAGTCGGCATGCAGGACGCCGCCGACCGCCCGAGCCGCGAGCTCGCCTATGGCGACGTCAAGCGCATCGAGCTTGCCATCGCGCTCGCCAACGAGCCGCGCCTGCTGCTGATGGACGAACCGACGGCAGGCATGGCGCCGCGCGAGCGCAACGAGCTGATTGCGCTGGTGAAGAGGCTGGTGCTGGAGCGCGGCATCTCGGTGCTGTTCACCGAGCACTCGATGGACGTGGTTTTCTCGTATGCGGACCGCATCATCGTGCTGGCGCGCGGGCGGCTGATCGCCGACGGCAATGCCGCCGCGATCCGCGAGAATCCCCAGGTGCGCGAAGTTTATTTCGGCACCGGCAAGACGTTCACCCATGCCTCGCATGGGACGGCGCCATGAACAGCGCGCCACTCCTGACCGTCGAAAATCTCAGCGCCTGGTACGGCGCCGCGCGCATCCTTTATGACCTCACCTTCGAGGTTGGCCGCGGCGAGGTCGTCGCCTTGATGGGCCGCAACGGCGCCGGCAAATCCACCACCATGAAGACGATCATGGGGCTGCTCGCCGAGCGCCAGGGCCTCGTGCGCTTCAACGGCGCGGACATTTCCCGCCTGCGCCCGTTCGAGATCGCGCGGCTGGGCTTAGGCTTCACGCCGGAGGACCGGCGCATTTTCGCCGATCTGACGGTCATGGAAAATCTCGATATCGGCCGCCAGCCCGCGCGCAGTTTCCCTGACGGAACGCCGGCGCCGGTCTGGACGCCGGAGCGGCTGTTCGCGCTGTTCCCCAATCTCGGCGAGATGCCGGACCGGCCGGGCGGACGCATGAGCGGCGGCGAGCAGCAGATGCTCACCGTCGCGCGCACGCTGATGGGCAATCCGCTCCTGGTTCTGCTCGACGAGCCCTCCGAGGGCGTCGCGCCCCTGATCGTGGAGCAGATGGCCAATACGATCGTCGCGTTGAAAAAGGAGGGGCTTTCCATCCTCCTGTCGGAACAAAACGTTCATTTCGCCCGCCTGGTCTCGGACCGCGCTTATGTTCTCGAGAAGGGGCAGATTCAATGGCAAGGGAGCATGGCCAGCCTCGACAACAACCAGGAGGTGCAGAAAGCCTACTTGACCGTATAGTGGGCCGGGGCCGGATTCCCACGAAATTTTCGTGGGGTATGGCAAAAATCCCTACCGTTTCGGCTTTTTCCGGGCCATGATCTCGTGCTAAGTGTAACTTTACGTGGTACTCGGGTAACGGGAACTTATCGACAATGCGGGGCGACAAACTTAAGGTTGTACCGGCGCCCGCCGGCATGGCGGAGCCGCCGCGCTACGTCCTGGACGAGCAGGTCGGTTTCCTGACCCGCGTTGCCATGCAACGCCACACCTCGATCTTCACCTCGCGCATGACCGAGGCGTTGACGCAGACGCAGTTCGCGGCGCTGGCCAAGCTCTACGAGATGGGGCCGTGCTCGCAGAACCATCTCGGCCGGCTCATCTACCTCGACGCCGCCACCATCAAAGGCGTGGTGGACCGGCTCGGCGCGCGCGGTTTCCTCACCGCGCTCAGCGACCCCAAGGATCGCCGCCGCCGCGCCGTGGCTCTGACGGACAAGGGCCGCCGCGTGACCGAAGAAGCGACCAAGATCGCCGGCGAGATCACCGCGGCAACACTCGCGCCGCTCACCGCCGAAGAGCAGCGCACGCTCGCCCGGCTGTTGAAGAAGCTGGGTTGAATTAGCTCACCGATTTCGCCTAAGCCAGGAGCAGGGGTGTCGCGGATGTGATCGCGCGGCAACGCGGTTCCGTGCGTTGTCCGCTCGCGTGCAGTGCGCGCAGATGAGATAAGGACGATGATGACTGCGTTGAACCCCCCCGCCGCCAATCCGAAAAGCCCTTTCGCAAGCATGAAAGGCAATCACGTCGCGTTCCGCGTGCCGGACTTCGCGGCCAGCAAGGCGTGGTTCGTCGAGAAGCTCGACTTCCGCGTGATCCACGAATGGCCGTTCGGCGATCTGCAACTCGCCTATCTGGCCCCGTCGAACGACAACACACTCTGGATCGAGATCCTCGGCGGCGCCAGGCCGGCGTCACGGCCACGTTTTTCCAGCGTCGACGAAAGTCTGCACTACGCCGGCTATCATCACTTTTGTTTCGACGTGGCGAGCGTCGATGCGACGCTTGCGGAATTGCGCCGCCGCAACGTCACGATCATGGGCGAAGCCTTCGACATGCCGGAGATCGGACGCCGTCTCGGCTTCTTTGCCGATCCTTTCGGCAACCTGTTCGAACTGGCGGAGACGATCGCGTAAGCGCGAATTTCAATCCTGGTCGACGATCGTCTTCAGCCGCATCGGCGAAATCGGCAATCGCGTCACCGCGCCGGGACGGCCAAGCGCGTCGTCGACGGCCGAGGCGATCGCCGCGCCGACCGGATTGGCGCCGCCTTCGCCGGCGCCCTTGAGGCCCAACGGATTGAGCGGGCTGGGCGCGTCTTCGGCGATCACTATCGTCGACGGCGGCACTTCGTGCGCGGTCGGCATCAGGTAGTCGGCGAAAGTCACCGAGAGCGGCTCGCCGTTCTCGTCGTAGAGAAACTCTTCCAGCAGCGCGCCGCCGATGCCTTGCGCCAGGCCGCCGGCGATCTGGCCTTCGACGAGCTTCGGGTTCACCGCCTTGCCGATGTCATAAGCGATGACGTAGCGCTCGATCGCCACGCCTCCGGTGTCGGTGTCGACGCGCACCGCGGCCACGTGCACCCCGTAGGGGTAAACCATGTGCGTCGACTCGAAGGTGTCCTCGGCGCTCAAGCCGTTCGGCAATGTGCGTGCGAGCGCGGCAAGCGGCATCGACGGGCCGGGCCCGCCACCCGTGCGCACGATCTCGCCGTTGACGATGTCGAGCGCGTCCGCGCTGGTCTGCATCAGCTCGGCGGCTGCCTTGAGCGCCTGCGCGCGTAACTTCGTTGCTGCAAGCCGCGTGGCTTCGCCGCACATCACCGTCGCGCGCGAGGCGAAGGCGCCCATGCCCTTGGCGATGCGATCGGTCTGGCCGTGCACGACGTTGATGCTGTGATAGTCGACGCCGAGCGCATCGGCGCAGATCTGCGCGACGACGGTCTCGACCCCTTGCCCAAGAGATGCGACGCCGGTGACCACTTCGACGGCGCCGCCCGGCTTCACCGCGACGCGCACGGTATCGAACGGCCCGAGCCCGCTCTTCTCCACGAACATCGCGACGCCGGCGCCTACCTTTTCGCCCTTGGCGCGGCGCTCTTTCAACTGTGCCTGCAACTCATCCCAGCCCGCAGCCTTCAGCGCCTTGTCGAGCAGCAGGGCGTAGTCGCCGGAGTCGTAGACGATGTGCGTGCCCAGCGTTTCGAGTGCGAGATTGTACGGCATCGCGCTCTTGCTGATGAGATTGCGCTTGCGGATCTCGACCTTGTCGACGCCCACTTTGGCTGCAATCGCGTCGAGCAGCCGCTCGCGCACGAAGGTCGACTCGTAGCGGCCCGGCGCGCGGTAAGTGCCGCTCGGCGTCTTGTTGGTGAGGCGGATGTGGCCAGCGGCGCGATAGGCCGGCACGCGATAAGGGCCCGGCAACATCGCCGCGGCAAGGTCGGGCACCGTCGCCGCGTGGGTGCGCATATAGGCGCCGTTGTCATGGAAGAATTCGTTGTCGATGCCGAGGATGCGGCCGTCTTTGTCGATGGCGGCGCGGATGCGGTGGGTCTGGTCGCGCGAGTGGTTGGCGGCGATCAGGTGCTCGCGCCGGTCCTCGATCCATTTGATCGGCTTTTTGAATTTCAGCGCGGCGGCGCAGACCAGAAGGTCTTCGGGATAGAGTTCGCCGCGAATGCCAAAGCCGCCGCCGACATGGCCCTCGTAAAGCTGCACCTGCTCGACATTGCGGCCGAGCAACTCGGCGATCTTGTCTCTGTTCCAATGCGGCACTTTCGCTGCGCCGTGCATCTCCAGGACATCGCGCGCTGCGTCGTAACGGGCGATGGCGCCGCGCGTCTCAATCGGCACGCCGGAGTGCCGTCCGACGGACAGCTCGAGCGCGACGACAGCGTGCGCGTCGCGAAAGGCCGCGTCAATGTCGCCATAGCCCTTGCGCACGACGCCCGGCTCGGTGGTCAGGCCCTCCTCGAAGACGCCGGGTTCCTCGGTGGCGCGCACGACCGCGGGCAGGGGTTCGATGTCGAGCTCGACCAGCTCGGCCGCGTCTTCGGCCAGATATTGCCCGTCGGCAAACACAACGGCGACCGGCTCGCCGACATAGCGCACGGTGCGCTCTGCCAGCACCGGCTGCTGGTACGGGATCAGCCCGTCGAGGCGCGTCAGGCGGAACGGGATGCGCGGAATGTGCGCGATGTCCGCATGCGTCCACACCGCGTGCACGCCGGGCAATGCGAGCGCGGCCTTTGTATCGATCGATTTGATCGTCCCGTGCGCGTTGGGCGAGCGCACCACGCGCATGGTCCATTGACCGGGAAAGGATATGTCGGCGGCGAAGCGCCCCTTGCCGGTGAGCAGCGGGCGGTCTTCGAGGCGCGGGACCGATTGGCCGACGAATTTTTGCGTTGGCATTTCCACCTGCACTGCGGGCTCCCTCTCCCCTTGGGGGAGAGGGCTGGGGTGAGGGGGGTCGGGCCTAACGTTAGTCACTTGCCCCCTCACCCGGCGCGCTGTGCGCGCCGACCTCTCCCCCAAAGGGAAAGGTGAAGAGAGTTCGTTGCACGCTCGCGCCCAACGCGCATCACTTCCGCATCTCTTGCGCTGCCGCGCGCACGGCCTTGATGATGTTCTGATACCCCGTGCAACGGCACAGGTTCGACGACAATACGTCCAATAAATCGTCGTCGCTGATGTCCGGCTCGCGCTCGAGGACGCCTGCCGCCAGCATCAGGAAGCCCGGCGTGCAAAAGCCGCATTGCAGGCCGTGGTGATCCATGAAGGCCTGCTGCAGCGGATGCAAGTCGTCGCCTTTCGCCAGGCCTTCGACGGTCCGAATTTTCTTCCCCGCCGCCTGCGCCGCGAACATCAGGCAGGAGCGCACCGGCTCGCCATCGACGATGACGGTGCAGGCGCCGCAGACGCCGTGCTCGCAGCCGATATGCGTGCCGGTCTGTCCGCAGTCCTCGCGGATCGCATCGGCGAGCGTGCGCCGCGGCTCGACTTTGATCGCGTGCTCGCGGCCGTTGATGGTGAGGGTGATGTCGATCTTGTCGGTCATATTATTTGTCCCGGCGCTCCTTACCCTCTCCCCGCGAAGCGGTGGGGCGGGTCGGTTTGCATCGCGTAGCGATGCGAACCGGGGTTGGGGGTGCTTTGCAAATCATCGGCGTTCTTTTCCTGACGCATTCCTGCCCCCTACCCCCGACCCCTCCCCACCACTCGCAAGTGCTCGCGGGGGGAGGGGGGAGGAGAGGCTGTTACGCAACGCCGCGCGCACGCGCTGCGGCGTCGCCGGAATTTCGTCGATCGACACATCAAAAGGCGCCAGCGCATCGTTGATCGCGTTCACCACCGCCGCCGGTGCGCCGATCAGGCCGCCTTCGCCGAGGCCCTTGGCCTTGGTGATCGACTCGGTGCTCGGCGTTTCGATGTGATGCAATTCGATCTCGGGGATCTCATGCGCGGTCGGCGGCATGAAGTCGGCCAGCGTCGCGGTGAGGGGGCTTCCCTGATCGTCGTAGATGATCTCTTCCAGGAGCGCATTGCCGATGCCCTGCGCGACGCCGCCATGCACCTGGCCGTCGGCGATCATCGGGTTGATGATCTTGCCGGCGTCCTCGGCGACGAGGAATTTCTCGACCTTGGTGTGGCCCGTCTCGATGTCCACCTCGACAATGGCGACGTGGCACGCGTTGGAGAACGTCCCGGGCGGATCGTAAGTGCCGCTCTCGGTGAGGCCGGGCTCGATCTCGCCCTTGAAGCGATGCGTCTGCGTATAGGCCTCGCGCGCCATCTTGGCGATCGTGACCGAACGGTCGGTGCCGGCCACCTTGGCCTGGCCCTGCTCGAGCACGATGTCGTCCGGCGCCGCTTCCAGCAGATGGCTGGCGATCTTGATCAGCTTGGCGCGCACCTTCCGTGCCGCGATGAGCGTGGCGCCACCGGAGATCACCAACGAGCGGCTGGCGAAGGTGCCCCAGCCGTAAGGCGAGGTGTCGGTATCGCCGTGGATGATCTTGATCATCTGCGGCTCGACGCCGATCTCGTCGGCGATGATCTGCGCCAGCGTGGTACGCAGGCCCTGGCCGTGCGGCGAGGAGCCGATTCGCGCCTCGATGAAGCCGGACGGATCGACGGTCAGCGTCACCGTCTCCCAGCCCGGCGTGATCTCCATGCCGCGCGCGGCGAAAGCCGGGCTGCCGTAGCCGGTGCGCTCGGAAAACGTGGCAAAGCCGATGCCGAGATAGCGGCCCTTCTCGCGCGCCTCTTTCTGCCGCTTGCGGAACGCAGGGACGTCGATGGCCGCGACCGCCATCTCCAGTGTCCCTTTGTAGGTGCCCTCGTCGAACTTCAGTCCCGCCGCTGACGTGTACGGAAATTTATCGATCAGGTTGCGGCGGCGGATATCGACCGTGTCGATGGCGAAGGCGCGCGCCGCCTTGTCCATCAGCCGTTCGAGTGTGAAGGTGATCACCGGCCGCGACACGCCGCGATAGGGCGCCATGGTGCAGGTATTGGTGATGACGCCGCGCGCGCGGCAATCGTAGTGCTGCACGTCGTAAGGGCCGGGAAGCTCCGCCATGGCCATCAGCGGCTCGACCCCGGAGGTCGTGGGAAAGCACGAATAAGCGCCGATATTCGAGAGCACGTCGCCCTTCAGCGCGATCAGCTTGGCGTCCTTGTCGAATGCGCCTTGCAGCGTGAGATACTGGTCGCGGCTGTGGAAACTCGCGATCAGGTTCTCGCGCCGGTCCTCGGTCCAGGCGACCGAGCTTCTGAGCTTGCGCGCCAGCCACACCAGCACGGCGTATTCGGGCGCGAGCGACATCTTCTGCCCGAAGCCGCCGCCGACATCGGGCGCGATCACGCGCAGATCGGACTCGGGGAAGCCGAGGATATCGGCGATCGCGGTGCGGGTGAGATGCGGCATCTGCGTGGTGCAGGTCAGCGTCACACGCCCGGTGGCGGTGTCGTAAGCCGCATGCGCGCCGCGCGTCTCCATCGGCGTGGCGTTCTGCCGGCGCGAGCGCGCCTCGACGGTGACGATTCTGTGCGCGCCGGCCCATACGGCATCGAAGTCCGGCGTCTTGATCTTGCCTTCGAGGATGACGTTGCCGGGCGCGACGGCGTGGATCTGCGGCGCGCCCGCTTCAATGGCGTCGCGCGCATCGATCACCGGCGTCGCATCGCCGATGACGAGCTCGACCGCATCGGCGATGTCCTCGGCCTCTTCCTCGCTCGGCGCCACGACGGCGGCGATCGCCTCGCCGACGAAGCGCACTTCGCCGTCGGCCAGGATCGGCTGGCCGACCGGCCTGTAGGCGAACTTGTGCAGCATCGGCAGGATCGGCTTCACGCCTTTGAGATCGGCGGCGGTGAACACCATCGCGCCGTCGGGCGCCTTGATGCTCACGATCTTGCCGGCGGCATTCGGGCTGCGCAGGAAGCGCACCCAGTGCACGGCGGGCAGGTCGGCGGTGAAGCGGCCCTGGCCGGTCACCAGCGCCGGGTCTTCCAGCCGCCGGATGGCGCGGCCGACCCAGGTCATGCCGGTGCCCTTGGTGTGCGTGTCGCGCGCGCTCATCGGCTGCTCTCCTTACCCTCCCCGCCACGCGCAAGCGCGCGCGGGGGGAGGGGGAACGCAACGTTGTGCCAAACCGAGATCATACGGCGCTGGCCTCCAGCGCACGCCGCACCACCGCGCGCACGAGATCGCGGCGATACTCGGCGTTCGTTTGATGATCCTCCATCGCGTCAACTGCCGTGGCCGCTACATCGGCGGCGGCGCGAAACACCGTGTCACCCGGGGTATGGCCATTCAGCGCGGTTTCGGCTTCGGGAATGCGGCGTGGCGAGGGTTCGGCGCCGCCGACACCGACGTGCGCGTCAATGATCTTGCCGCCTTGCAGCCGATAGGTGACGAGCGCGGCCGCCATGGCGAAGTCGCCGGCGCGGCGATTGAACTCGTTGAAGCCGAATGTCGCGTCGGCCGGCAGCAGTGGCAGCCGCAACTCGGCCAGCAATTCGTCCTCGGCCAACGCGGTCGACATCAGCCCTTCGAAAAAATCCGCCGCCGCGATGAGCCGCTCGCCGCGCGTGCTCTTCGCCACCATGATGGCGTCGAGCGTCGCGGCGGTGAGGCACCATTCCGAGGAAGGATCCGCGTGCGCAAGGCTGCCGCAGAAGGTGCCGCGCATCCGGATCGGATAATGCGCGATGTGGCGCACGACAGCCGCGAGCAACTTGCCGAGCGGATTGTCGACCACGGATTTGTGAAACGCGCTGTGGCGGACACGCGCGCCGATGCTCAGCGTCTTGCCGTCGCTTTCCAGCCGGTCGAGGCCCGCGACCTCGTTGATATCGACAAGATGTGCGGGCTTGGCCAGCCGGAAGGCCATGATCGGCACCAGGCTCTGCCCGCCGGCCAGCACCCGGCCGTCCAGCGGCGCGACCTCGGCCAATATCTTCAGCGCCTCGTCGAGGCTGTGCGGGACATGGCGGACGAACGGCGCAGGCTTCATGCGGCGGGCCCTCTGGCGTTGCGCCCAGCATGCGCTGTCCACAAAGCGGGCGCGAGCGTTATGCCGAGGCGCAGGCCGTCAATTCATATGCACGCAAACGATAGCCCGCGCGCCGCGATTGTCAAAGGGCATAATCAAAAAAATCGCCCATCCATGCGTCATGGCTGAAATGTAGGCGACTTCGACAACACAGTGGTGTTGCGGCGCGGGAAATCCAGTGGCGGCGGATTCATTTCATTGTGCGGGTGTTGTGCGCTCGCCGGCTGCAGCGATTGCAGCGGCGAGACATTATCTCATCAGCAGCGGCGGGGCTATTTTAGTGCAGGAGTAAGCAAGTCATGACTATCGTTAAGAGCGCCGCTGCGCTGATCGCAGCGGCATTCGTCGTCGGCGCCGCCGTGCCGGCGCAAGCCGCCTGGAACGGCTGGCAAGCAAGCTCGGTGAGTTCGCCGAACCGCGACTTCATGAGCGCCGGCGTACAGCCGAGCGGCAACTACGCCAACACGTTTGGTTTCGACGCCGGCGCAAACGGCTCCGATGCCAACGCAAGCTGTTATCCGCAGCAGGTGCGGCATCGCCTCGCCAATGGCCACGTCGTGTCGCGTACCGAGACGGTTTGCCCGTAAGTGAGTGCCTCTATCAAGTGAGTGCCTCTATCCGTCATCCTGAGGTGCGAGCGTGCAAAGCACGCGAGCCTCGAAGGATGACGGGCAGGGACTTTGTGGCCGTTCATCCTTCGAGGCTCGCCGCTAACGCGGCTCGCACCTCAGGATGACGGATCGAGTCTATAGCGACCAATATTGCTCACGCCTCATCCAATCCAATATCCACCGCCGGCGAACCCTGGATCATCTTGCTCGACGAGATGAAATCCACACCGGTTTCGGCGATGCCGCGCACGGTGTCGAAGCGCACGCCGCCCGAGGCTTCCAGCGGGACACGCCCGTCGACGAATTTCACCGCCTCGCGCATGTCGTCGTTCGACATGTTGTCGAGCATGATCACGTCGGCCCGTGCCGCGAGCGCCTCGCGCACCTGATCGAGCCGGTCGCATTCCACTTCGATCTTCACCAGCGACGGCGCACCGGCGCGCGCGCGCTCGACCGCTTTGCTGATGCTGCCGCAGACGGCGATATGGTTGTCCTTGATCATCACCCCTGAATCGAGCCCGAGCCGGTGGTTGGCGCCGCCGCCGCAGATCACCGCGTGCTTCTGCAGCGCGCGCAGGCCCGGCGTGGTCTTGCGTGTGTCGATGAGCTTCGCCTTGGTGCCCTTGATCTCGTCCATCCAGCGCGCGGTTTCGGTGGCAATGCCGGAGAGATGCTGCGCGATGTTGAGCGCCGTGCGCTCCACCGTGAGCAGGCTGCGCGCCTTACCCTTCACTTTAAGCAGCGTCGTCTTCGGCGCGACGCGGTCGCCGTCCTTCGCCGTCACCTCCACCGCGAGCGTCGGGTCGTAGCGGCGGAAGCAGGCGGCGGCCACCTCGACGCCGGCGACTGCCATCGGCTGGCGCGCGTTCATGTGGAATGACCCTTGCGCGTCGGCATCGATCATCGTCAGCGAGGTGATGTCGCCGTGGCCGATGTCCTCGGCGAGCCAGAGGTCGATCAGGCGGTTCACGAGATAAAGATCGATCATGAGACGGTCCTTCTTGGCGAACAGGATCAGCGCGGAATCGCGCGGTCGATGAGCAGCAGCAGTGCGTTGGCGGCGACGGCGAAGATCGAGAGGAACACGGCGACCGCCATGATGGTGGCGATGTCGCCCAGGCCCATGGCGCTGTTGATCATGAAGCCCAGGCCGCGCTTGGAGGCGAACATCTCGCCGATCAGCACGCCGAGCAGGCTCAGCGAAAAGCCGAGCCGCGCGCCGGCCATGACTTCGGGCAGAACGGCGGGCAAAGCAATCGTCGTCGCGACCTGCGACGGCGTCAGCCGCAGCGCCTGCGCGGTGCGCAGATAGACCGGCTTGAGCTGCATGATCGCCTTCATGGTGAAGAGCGCGACCGGGATGAGCCCGTGCATGGCGCCGAAAGCGACCTTGGCCGAGATGCCGAGCCCGAAGCACAGCAGCACCAGCGGATAGAGCGTCACCTTCGGCAGCGAATACAGCGCAATCAGGATCGGCTCGGAGACGACGCCCGAGGTGCGGTTGAGGCCGAGCAACGTGCCGAGGCCGATGCCGCCGACGAGCGAGATCACAAGCGCCATGACGAAGGCCTGGCCGGTCTCGGCGACATTGACCCAGAACTGATCGGTGCGCATGAGCTGGCCGAGCTTCACGAAGGTGTCGGTGGGCGAGGTCAGCGTCGTATCGCCCGCGATCGCGTGCAGGCCCTGCCAGACGGCCAGCAGCGCGACGATCAGGATGACGAAGTCGCCGAACTTTCGCATGGCGGCTAACGCCTCAGCCGCGCTTGCAGCCGCCGGTCGATGGCGTCGAGCGCGGTGTTGGCGGCGATGGCCACGATGATGACGAGCAGCATCAGCCCGTACATGCGCTGATTGTTGAAGTTGTTATAGGCGTAGGCGATGGCATAGCCGATGCCGGCCCCCGACAGGATGAACTCCGACGCGATCACGCCGATCAGCGAATAGGCGAAGGTGAGCTTCACGCCGGTGAACAGATAAGGCGCGGCGGCGGGCAGGTCGATCATGATCGCGCGCGCCGCCGGGCTCATGCGGAACACGGTGCCCGTCTTGCGCAACACCGGCGGGATGCGGTCGAGCCCGGTCAGCGTGGCGGTGATCATCGCGACGATCGACAGCAGCACGGCGATGGCGATGATCGCCTGCGAACCGACGCCGAAGACGACGATGAAGATCGGGTAGAACATGAATGTCGGGATCGCGTAATAGCTCGCCAGCAGCGGCTCGACGGCGCCGCGCACGCGCGGCAGCGCGTGGATGATGGCGCCGATGACAAAGCCGAGCACGGCCGAGATGGCCGCCGACATCAGCACGTTGCGCAGCGTGCTCAGGATATCGTCGTTGAGCTCGCCCCCGCGCAGGATGGTCCAGAGGCTCACCGCCATCTCGGACGGCGCCAGCAGCACGGTATGCGCGATCACACCGCTGCGGCAGAGCACCTCCAGCACGGCGACGGCCGCGGCCACCACGGCGAGGCGGATGCGGCCCTCGCGCGTCATGGCTTCGTCCCCATGCTCTTGAGCGACTCGACGCGCAGCTTCTCCCACAGCCTTGCGGTCACCGCGCCGAAATGCGCATCGGAAACGATGCGGCTGTCGCGCTCGCGCGGCCAGCCGGTCTCGACGAAGTCGATGAACACGCCGGGCCGCGCCGACATCACGCCGACGCGGTCGGACAGCATCGCGGCCTCGTCGAGCGCGTGGGTGATCAGCATCACCGTCGCCTTGGTCTCGCGCCACAGGCGCAGCAACTCGTCGCCCATCAACAGGCGCGTCTGCTGGTCGAGCGCGCCGAACGGCTCGTCGAGCAGGATCAGCCGCGGCTGCAGCACCAGCGTGCGCGCGATGCAGACGCGCTGCCGCATGCCGCCGGAAAGCTGCGCCGGATAGGCATTGGCGAAATCGCGCAGGCCCATGAAGCCGACCGCATAGTCGACGCGCCGCGCGATCTCGGCGGCATCGGCGCCGGCGCGGCGCAGGCCGAAGGCCACGTTGTCGCGCACGGTGAGCCAGGCGAACGACGCATCCTCCTGGAACACGACGCCGACGCCGTCGGGCACGCCGTGGATGCGCTTGTTCTCGAAATAGACCTCGCCTTCGCTCGGCACCGCGAGCCCGGCCAGCACGTCCAGCAATGTCGACTTCCCGCAGCCCGAGGGGCCGACCACGGAGAAGAACTCGCCGCGCATCAGATCGAGATCGACCGGCCCCAGCGCATGGACGGTCGGCCGCGACGTGCCCACGCCGTAGACGCGGGTGACGCCTTTCAGCCGTGCATGAACATCGGCAGCAGACATCGCGGGCGCGCTGACCGGAGCCTCACCGGCGCGCATCAGCATCACAGCTTATGCTGCAGATCGGCCGGCAGGAACGACTGGTCGATCAGCTTGTCCCAATCGATCTCGCCCTTGACCTCGCCGATCAGGCGCAGCCCGTCGACGGTGCGCTCGAGTTCGGTACGGTCGAAGTCGCCGGGGCTCCACATCTTCGGACCGATCATGTTCTCGACCGCGACCTTGGCGATGGCTGGATCGAAATTCCATGTCTTTTGCAGGATCGCCGCGGCTTCATCGGGATTGGCGTAGATCGCCTCCACGGCTGCGCGCCGTCCGGCGATGATGGCTTTGATTTTTTCGGGATGCGCCTTGGCGAATTCGCGCGTGGTGATGCCGACCGAGGTCGTCATCGGCGGCAGCACGTCCTTTGCCGCGAGCACGGTGCGATAGCGGTCCTTGCGGATGATCGACAGCGGCTCGATCAGGCCGGCGGCCGAGACGGCGCCCTGTTCGAGCATGGTCAGCGCCGGCGGATAGCCGCCGGCCGCCACGCGCGTGATCTTGGAGGCGTCGATGCCCTTCGCCTTCAGTTCCATCAGGAAGATCATTTCCGACGACGACTTCGGCGAGGTGATCGCGACTTTCTTTCCGACGAGATCGTCGATCGTCTTGATGTCGGAGTTGGGCATCGTCACCAGCGTCGATTCCGCGACCGTGCGCGTGCCGACATTGACGATGACGAGATCGAGGCCGCCTTGCGAGGCGGCTGCCAGCGCCGCCGACAGCGCCACTTCGCCGTAGGGTGTCGGGCTCGCCAGGATGTTGCGCACGGTGGTGCCGCCGCCGCCCGAGCCGATAACGCCGGTGATGTCGATGCCGGCCTTCTTGAACAGGCCCTTCTCCATGCCGACCGCGAACGGCGCGCCGTACAGGCTCTGCCCCCACTGCGTGACCGAAATTTCATCGGCCATGGCTGGCGTTTGTGCAAGCGCGCCTGCCATCAAGGCGATCAGGCCGATATGCCGGAAAGAGCGGAGTTGAACGAGCGACATCGATCCTCCTCAAGGAGTGAATGAGCACGGAGCGACAATGCGCCATGCGCTCCGATTTGTCCCTCGCCTTCCCGGTCGGCGATTGTTTGTGCTCAAATGAAATCGTGCTGCCGGGAGGCTGTCAAGGCGATTGAATCCCTCTGCGGGTGGGCTCCTGGCGAACGCGCCAAGACAGCACGCGCCCTCCGCATGCTGTGCGTCGCGGTGCGCTACGTCGCGTCGCCCGGCCGCCTCCGTCGCCGGGTTGCTGCCGCTCCTTGGGGGCATACCTGGGGTGCTGGACAAGCGCACGCTCGGCGTCCATGTAGGCAAAACCTGAATAACAGCGCTTGAAATGAAGCTTCTCCCGAAGACGGTCCACTGAGGATATTCATGCTGCACGAACCGATGCGCGCGGAAACTGATGTGCTGGTGATCGGCGCCGGCGCCGCGGGTATGTCGGCGGCGATCGAAGCGGCGCGCAATGGCAGCAGTGTTCTGCTCGCTGACCGCAGCCTGATCGGCCGCGGCGGCGCCACCGTGATGGCGCAGATGACGGTTGCGGTCGCGCTCGGCTCGGAGACGCCGGACGACTGGACCTATCATTACAGCGACACGCTGAAAGCCGGCCGCGGTCTGTGCAACGAGTCTCTCGCGCAACTTGTGTGCGAGGAGGGGCCCGACTGCATCCGCGCCATGGATGACTGGGGCGTCGGCTGGGCGCGCAAGGATGGGCGCATTACTCAGGCAATGGCGCCGGGCCATGACCGGCCGCGTTGCGTCTATGTCGACTTCCTCAACACAGGGCCGGCCGTGTCGAAGACGTTGCGCACGGTGGTGAACAAGGTCGACGGCGTCCGCAGGGCAGGCGATCTTTGCGTGGTCGATCTCCTGCGCAACGGCAGCGAGGTGGTCGGCGCGCTGGCGATCCATCTCGGCACCGGCGCGCCCGTGATCATCAAAGCCAAGGCGACGATCATCGCGACCGGCGGGCTCACGCGGCTCTATCGGCGCAACAGCGCCTCGACGAACATGGGCGGCGACGGCTATGCGCTGGCGCTGCGCGCCGGCGCGTCGCTGGTCGACATGGAGTTCGTGCAGTTCTTCCCCATCGGCCATCTCGCGCCGCGCCTGATCGGCATGGACCCGATCATGTGGGATCCGTTCCGCTACAAGCTCGGCGGCCGCCTGCTCAACAACCAGATGGAAGATTTCACGCAGCGCTACGGCGTCGCCGAGGACGGCAAATACGTCATCACGCGCGACCTCGGCAGCTACGCGATTCTGAAGGAAGTCGAGGCCGGCCGCGGCACGCCGCATGGCGGCGTCTACTTGAGCTTCCAGCATTGTTCGGCGGAAACGCTGCGCGGAGCCTTCGGCCCGGTGATCGACCGGCTTGCGGCGAACGGCATCGACCTCACCAAGATGCCGATCGAGGTTGCGCCGATGGCGCACTATCACATGGGCGGCATCGCCGCCGACAATCGCATGCAGACCGGCGTGCCGGGGCTTTACGTCGCCGGCGAAGCCGTCGGCGGCGCCAATGGCGCCAACCGTCTCTCGGGCAATGCCATCACCGAGGCCTTCGTGTTCGGCCGCCGCGCCGGGCGCAGCGCCGCCGAACGCGCCAAGACGATGCCGGCGGTGCCGGATCATGCCGATAATGCGCAGGCCGTGATCGATCTCGTCACCGCGCACGCGCAGCGCGACATCAACACCGCCGAGATGGTGCAGACGCTGCAGGCCACGATGCAGGACGATGTCGGCGCGTTGCGCACCGAAGCGCGGCTCGAGCGGGCGCTCGCCACGCTCGACCGCCTCGATCGCGATCTCGGCGATGTGCCGCCGGGCGACGGCGGCCGCTTCGACATGCGGCTGATCGACTGGCTCGATCTGCGCAACATGCTGATGGTGTCGCGCGTCGTCACCCAGGCGGCGCTCGCGCGCACCGAGACGCGCGGCGCGCAGCACCGCGAGGACTATCCCGACACGTCGCCGGATTGGGCGGTCAACCAGTTCGTGGATTATCGCGGCGGGCGCATCGTGCTCTCGCGCGCCGCCGTCCCGGCGCAGGCAGCGGTGGCATCATGAGCGAAAACGCGACCCTCACCATCTGGCGTGGCCTCGATAAAGACGCCGGCCACTGGGAAACGCACGAGGTGCCGTTCGAGCCGGGCCAGTCGGTGCTCGACGGCCTGCGCTGGATCCGCGTCAACGTCGATCCGAGCCTGGCGATCCGCTTCTCCTGCATCAACGCCAATGCCTGCAAGGAGTGCATGATCGAGGTGGACGGCAAAACCGTCTATGCCTGCACGGAGCGTTTGCAATCGCGCGAGATGAAGCTGGCGCCGCTGTCGAACAAGAAGCTGGTGCGCGATCTGGTCACCGAAATCGCCCCGCCGGCGGAGCGCTTTGCGTAGAAAGCATCGCGCGGCCCGGGCTTGTCACTGCAAGTCGGGTTTACCCGATGTGGCCTCGCTTAGAAGGGCACGGCATTGCCTCCCTAAGCGAGATGGCCGGGTCAAGCCCGGCCATGACAAACGAGAGGCTGGGCCGGCACGAGAAAATTCCCGGCGTGGCAGTCTCATAATCCTTGCCGTCTTGCTCAACGATGCTTGCCTTGCGCGAAGCGGAATGACGACAAGAGAAGCCAACGCAGCGCGCGGCGGGCTAGCCCGCAGCGCTGACGATTATGGATTCCGGGCTCGCGGCCAAACGGCCGCGCCCCGGAGCGACGGCTGAGAGGATGCGCTGTTTGAATCCAATGCTTGCGTGCGTGCGGTAAAGCCTGGATGCCTGCGTCCGCGGGCATTGCGCCCTTGACCGTCAATGCGGCGCGACGGTGTCGCTCTCGTGCGATGGCCGGGCGCGCTCCGCGAGCGCTGTGCCGAAGACGTGGTCCCAGAATGCCGTGGTCACGCCGAAATTGCCGTCGTCCGAGAGATGGTGATGGCGGGCGTGGCGTACGCGCGCGCGATAGAGATAAGTGCCGCGCCGCGGGCGGAAGTGATGGGTCGCATAGTGCACGAACACGTACCACAGATAGCCGGTGACCATTCCCGCGGTCGCCGCCATGCCCAGATCGAAGCCGAGCGCCAGCGAAGCGGGGACCGCGACCGCGATGATGCCAATGAACAAGCTTGCCCATCCCGGCGTGCCGATCAGGTCATTGGGCTGCTCATGGTGCAACTCGTGGACGCGCGAGAGGATCGGCGCGTGGTGGAAAAGCGTGCGATGCAGCACGTATTCGACCAAGGTCCAGGCGATGAATCCAAGGCCGTAGACCAGCACCCACAGCATCGGGTGCACCGACGCCGCATGCCGGTAGGCGAGCGCGATGGCGATCACGATCAAAGGGGGGAACAGAATGAACTCGGAAAAATAGCCGAGCCGGGTCATCTTCATGCGGACACCTTGAAGCCTTCTTTTTGCGGCCGTGATTGGGCTCACGGGTCGCCGCCCCCGGGTGCTGTCACCTAACATAGCAGCGACCCGTGCCCGCTTGAAGCGCGCTGGTGCCGCATCACAAAACTGTTTCCGTAAACGCCGCAACGCGGCTCCGGTCCTGGCATTTTCCGAATTGTCCGGGACTGTCACGCTGGCGGCTAGTGATCTCGGCCCCTGGCCGGGCTAGCATCTCCGCAATAACGATAAAAACAGGGGGAGAGACGCCATGTCCGTGCTGCTCACGGCTTTCGGCGCGCTGGCAGCGATCTGGCTGCTGGTGTTGGTGTGCGCGCCGCTGCTCGGGTCCGACCACTGAGGGGTCCGCGGCGGCCTGGTCCGCCGCGCCGGGCGAAGAGGAGTTGGGAAGGCCGGCCCGCGTCCCCGCTTTCGGGCCCGGCGTGCTTTTGTTCCCCCCTAATTATTTGAAAGTTTTGAGGCTTTTGGGAAATTGCCGGACGGGCCGGCCGGCCCTACATAGGCCAAGGTCATCGCCGATGGCTAGGCGCGCGCGGGGGCGGTCTCCGTTGCACCAATGAAAGAAGTCAATTCGCTTATGACCAATAGCGATACTGAGGTGGTCATCATCGGTGGCGGCGCGGCGGGCATTGCCGCGGGGCGCCACCTCCTTGCGGCCGGCATCGAATGCCTGCTGGTAGAGGCGCGGTCGCGGCTCGGCGGCCGGGCCTACACCGTCGACGCCTCCGGCTTTGGCATCGATCTCGGCTGCGGCTGGCTGCATTCGGCCGACCGCAATCCGTGGACGCAGGTCGCCGAGGCGGAAGGCCGCACCCTCGATCGTAGCGAGCCGCCGTGGAACAAGCCGTCGCTCGAGACCGGCTTCCCGCTCGATGAGCAACGCGAGTTTCGCCAAGCGATGCACGCGCTCTATGAGCGCGTCGGCGAGGCGGCGCGCAAGCAGCCCGATGTGCCGGTGGCATCGGTGCTCGCGCCGGGATGCCGATGGAATGCGCTGCTCGGCTCGATCGGCACCTACATCAGCGGCGGCGAGCTCGATCATGTGTCGGCGCTCGACTTCGACAATTATGACGACACCGGCGTGAACTGGCGCGTGATCGAAGGTTATGGGACCACCATCGCCGGCTACGCGCGGCCGCTCCGCGCGATGCTCGATTGCCCGGTGCTGCGCATCGACCATGCCGGCCGCCGCCTGCGCATCGAGACGGCGAAAGGCACGATCACCGCCGATCGGGCGATCGTGACGCTGCCGACCAACGTGCTTGCCGAGATGGAAGACCTGTTCGCGCCGGCGCTGCCGGAGAAGACGCAAGCCGCGGCCAACCTGCCGCTCGGGCTCGCCGACAAGCTCTTCCTCTCGCTCGATCGCGCCGAAGAGTTCGAACACGATTCGCGCTTGTTCGGCCGTACGGATCGCGCCACCGCCACCTACCACCTGCGTCCGTTCGGGCGCCCGATGATCGAGTGCTATTTCGGCGGACGCAACGCCTGGGATCTGGAAGCGGGCGGCGAGAAGGCCTTCGTCGATTTCGCGTTAAGCGAGCTCACCGGCCAGCTCGGCAACGATTTCACCAAGCGGCTGAAGCCCATCACCATGCACCCTTGGGGCGCCGATCCGTTCGCGCGCGGGTCCTACTCATATGCTCTGCCCGGCAAGGTCGCGAGCCGCGCCGTCCTCGCGGCGCCGGTCGATGGGCGGCTGTTCTTCGCAGGAGAGGCCTGCTCGACGCACGACTTCTCGACCGCGCATGGCGGCTTCATCACCGGCGTCTCTGCGGCCGAGCAGGTGATCGCTGTGCGTCAGCGCGCGCTGGTGAAATAGCGCACCCGCTCATCCCCGCGAAAGCGGGGATGAGCACTTAAGCCTTAGTCTTCCTGTATTATCTGGATTCCCGCGTGCGCGGGAATGAGCGGAGCAAGCGGCGGGTCTAGCTTCCCACCTTCAATTCCGACACCAGCCCGCGCAGCGCGGCGATGGTGGAGGGGGCGACGCTCTTGCCCGTGCGCGGGTTCTCCGACGGCACGTTCTCGATCGTCATGGTGAAGCGCATCGCGTCGGCGTCCACCGTGATGGTGTGCGTGTTGCGCGTCACCGTCGGGTCGGCCCAGATCTGAAGCTTGGTCTTATCGGGTCCGATGCCGGCGAGGCTCAAAGCCGCGGCGACGTTCACGTTGGTGGGGAAGCCGCGCGCACCCTCGCGCGCCGTGCCGTCGAACACCTTCAGCGGTTCTTTCAGCCCGGCCACGGAGATGTTGCGCTCGCGCAGATAGAGCGCGCCCTCGAGGCCCGCCGGAGGCTTGCGCGTCACCATGGTGACCGAATGGATCGTGCCCTCGGCGGCGGCGCGCACGGCATCGAGGCCGAGCAGGGCGCCGGTCGGCACCACGATGCGGGCGCCGGTCTGCTTGGCGCGTTCGACGAGGTCGGGGTTCTCCAGAAGCTGCGCGACCGAGAGCGGCACGAAGATGCGGCCTTTGTCGATCGCATCCTCGGCGATCTCGCGGAACAGCGCCGGCGGGAGGCATTCCACCACGATGTCGCAGTCCTCGGCGAGCGCGGCGGGCGTGCGCAGCGCAATCAGGTCGCCGAGTTGCGGGAGCGCGCGCCGCGCCTTGTCGGCGTCACGCACTGCCACGGCGGCGAGGACGAGACCCGGCACGGCGCCGTCTATCAGCCGGCGGGCGACTTCAAGCCCGACGGCGCCGAGGCCGGCCAATCCGACGCGCAAGGGTTGTTTGTGTGTCGTGTTCATGACGCGCCAATAGCATAGCTGGCGTCATTCGCAACAGGGGCGACGCTACCGCCACGCGTCCAGGCGCCAGCCATCGTCGGTGAATCCGAAGTTCAACCCCGCCGCCTCCATGCGCGCGCTCGGGCCCGCATTGATGCCCCAGTGGTCGAGACGGCCGGGCGGCCATTTCCAATTTTCCGGCGTGCCGGCGCGATAGCTGTCGTCGATCTGCATCATCTCGCCGGTGTATTCCACCGGCACGTCCTGCGGCCCGAGGAAATAGCAGAACACGTTGTTGCCCGGCCCATGCCGGCCCGGGCCCCATTCGAGGCCGTGACCGGCGTCGCGCATGCGCCCGGCGCCGCGCATGATCGAGTCGAGGTCCGGCATCTCGAAGGCAATGTGGTTCAGCGTCGGGCCGCCGGAGAAGCCGAGGACCAAACTGTGGTGATCGCTGCCGCAGGAGAGGAAGCGCAGCTTGCGGGTGGTGTCGCTGAGCGTGAAGCCGAGCGCATCGCGGAAGCAGGCGAGCGTCGCTTCGTGATCGCCAGTGTTGAGGTTGACGTGGCTGAGCTTGCGCGGGCGGTCTTTCGTGTCCGCCGTATCGGCGTGATCATTGACGCCGCACACGACCGCGATGTTGCGTCCTTCCGGATCCTTGAAGCCGAAGCCGTAGTCGCCGAAGGGCTGGCGCAACGGCGCGGGCTTATCGATGGTCGTCAGCCCAAACGCAATCACCTGGCCGTGCAACGCGTCTACCGTGGCGCGGTCGGCGGCGTCGAAGGTCACGCGGATCAAGGCCGTTTTCTGCGTCTGGCGAATGCCGAGGATATGGTGAAAGCCGCCGGTCGCGCGCAGGTGATACTCGCCGTTGTGTTCGCCCACGGGCGCGAGATTCCACACCTCGGTGAAGAAGCGCAACATCGGCGGCACATCGGGAAAGCCGAGATCGATGCTGCGCAATGCGCGTACTTTGGCCTTGCTCATACGGTCGTATCCCCCAGGAAGCGCGCGGCGTTGTCGTGATGCAGGAGCTTCACATCGCCGTCGGAAAGCTTAAGCGCCGCGACGGCTTCAACCGGATGACGCTCGTGGATGTCGAACGGGAAATCCGTACCGAGGCAGAGCTGGCGTACGCCGAACGTGTCGATCAGGTGGCGCAGCGTGTGCGCGTCGTAGACCAGCGTATCGTAATAAAGCCTGCGCGCGTGCTCGTGCGGCGAGGCGCCCATGCGCGCCGCGAAGTCCGGCTTGATCGCCCAGCCGTGCGCCAGCCGCGGCAGGATCGAGGCGAAAGCGCCGCCGCCATGGCTGAAGGCGAGACGTAGCCGAGGATGCCGTGTCAGCGTGCCGCCGGTGATCAGCGAGGCGATCGTGTAGGCCGTCTCCAGCGGGAAGCCGACATAGGCCATCAGTCCCGGCGGGCCGACAATGCGCTCCTTGCCGCTCGGATGCAGCGCATGCACGAAGATCGCGGCGCCGAGTTCTTCCGCCGCGGCGAAGAATGTCTCGAAGCGCGGATCGCCGAGCGGCGCGCCGTTGATGTTGCTGCCGAGCTCGACGCCGCGGAAGCCGTCGCGCATCAATCTCTCTAATTCGCGCGCCGCGACGTCCGGGTCCTGCATCGGCACGCCGCCGAGGCCGACGAAGCGATCCGGCGCACGCGCGACCATTCCGGCGATGGTGTCGTTGACGTGCCGCGTGAGCGGCAGCGCATCCTCGAGCGGCAGCCAGTAGGACAACAGCTCCGGCATCGGCGAGAGCACCTGCCGCGCGATCCCCATGTCGGACATTGCTTCGATACGGCGGCCGATGTCCCAGCACGCGTCGTTGACGGTGCGGAAGGTCTTGCCGTCGATCATCACGTGCTTGTGGTGGCAGTCGTGCGCCGCCGCCATCTGCGGCCACTGCGCGCCGCCAAATTGTGTGACATGCTTGCCGGCATAAGCGGGAAATTCCGCCGGCACGATGTGCGTGTGGATGTCGATGGCAGTTGTCGGCATGTGCTGGTGGCCCCGGCGCTACCCAAACTCGACAGTCATCATCCGCGAAAGCGGATGATCCAGTAAACACGAATCTATCGAGAGTCACGGACTCTCAGTTTGTCATCGCCACGACAGTGAGGTGAGTGCAGCGGACCGCAATTATTTCTGAATAAACCTATCCAGCGTCCCCGTCTCTTCTTTCTCCCCGTCAAAATCATCCGCGATGCGCTCGTAGAAGCGCGCGGCGGCGTCGAACATCGCGTGCTCGGCGTGGTCGTCGCCCACGAAGGCGCCGATCTCGTCCAGCTCGGCCACCCAGCGGTAGGCCTTCGAATACATGCTCGGCACCTGCCGCGTGAGCCAGCCGAGCAGGGGCCCTTGGCTCTCCTCCAGCTCAGCCTTCAGCGCCTCGGCCGAGCCGCCGCGCTCCGCCGCCAGCATCATGGCCGCGCCCAGCGCGGTGAAACCCTTGGTGATGCCGGCGTAGGACATCTTCAGCGCCGAAGCGGCGGTGAGCGGCCCTTCCAGCACGCGCACGATCAGCCCGTAATCGTTAAGCCGCGCCAGATCGGCCGCGGCTGGGCCGGAGACATAAATTTTGGTGTTGTTCGAGCCGGGCTTCGGCGGCGGCCCGATGATGCCGGCGTCGGCGAAGAGGCAGCCGGTGGTGGCGATCACCGCGGCGATCTCCTGCGCGGTCGGCGGGCTGACCGCGTTGCAATCCACGTACACCGTCTTCTTGTTCGACGCGCGCAGCGTCGGCGCCAGCCGCCGCGCCAGCGCCAGCGCATCGCCCGGCGGCACGATCGACAGCACAAAGTCGGCTTCGCTGAGCTGCGCATCGCCCACCGCCACCATGCCGGCGTCCTGCGCGCGCTTGGCGCTCGCCTCGCTGCGGCCGGCGAGCGAGGTCAGCACCGTCACCTTGTTCTCGGCGAGGCGGCGGCCGACGCCGCTGCCCATGGCGCCCGGTGCGATGATGGCGACGGTGGGGGACATGTATGCAAACTCCAATTGGAACGTGTCGCCGCCCCTTGGCGGTCATTCCGGGGCGCCGCGCAGCGGCGAACCCGGAATCCAGAATGATCTTCCGAACTTGTCGCTGGATTCCGGGTTCACGCGCTCACGCGCGTGCCCCGGAATGACAATAACGCGCTTACGACCCCGTCACGCCACCGTCGAGATTGAGGCTCTGCCCCGTCACGAACGCAGAGGCGTCCGAGGCGAGGAACAAAGCCGCGCCGACCAAGTCCTGCGGCGTCTCGGGTCGCGGGATGCATTGCATGGACACGATGCGTTCCTTCTGCTGCGGCGTCACCGTCTTGCGCTCGATCTCGGTGAAGGTCGCGCCGGGTAGGATGGCGTTGACGGTGATGCCGTCGGGGCCGAGCTCGCGCGCCATCGACAGGCTCATGCCGGCGAGCGCCGACTTGGTGGCGATGTAGTGCAGGTAGTTCGGCCGCCCGAGGCGCACCGCGCCGGAGGCGATATTGATGATGCGGCCCCATTTCGCGCGCCGCATCGCGGGCAGGACGGCGCGGGCGCAGAGGAACGGCCCGGTGAGATTGACGCGCAGCACCTGCTCCCATTCCTCGAGCGGGATCTGGTCGAAAGGCCGCATCTCCAGCGTCGAGAAGATTCCCGCATTGTTGATGAGCACGTCGATGCGGCCGTATTCGTCCTCCACCACTTCGATCATCTCGGCGATCGAGGCGGGATCGGCGACGTCGGTCGTCACCGCGAGCACCTGGCCGTCGGCCTTGAGAATCTCCTCGGCGACCGCCGCAGCGCTCTTCTCGTTGCGCTCGGCGATCACGGCGCGCGCGCCGGCTGCCGCGAAAGCCTTTGCGAAGGTGCGGCCGATGCCTTGCCCCGCGCCGGTGATGATCACCACGCGGTCCTTGAGCGAGGGGAAAACGATGTTTTGCAGGTCAGTCATACGTGCCTCTTCTTTTTCATCGCTCGCGAGGAAGCCTCGGCGCCTCGCCTATTGGCCCTGGGTCCCCGCTTTCGCGGGGACGAGCGGCTTGTGAGGACGGAGCCTCCTCTCCGCTCATGCCCGCGAACGCGGGCATCCAGGTCTTGCTGCATGTCTATCTTGTCGAGCGTGTGAATGCAGCACGCTACTTCGCATGCGCTTCCAGTGCCGTGCGCGCATCCCACGGCGTCCACCACGGCTTGATGCCGAGCTCCTGCGCGATGATGCCGGCGGTGATGTAGCCGGCGCCGCCCGAGATCGCGCCGCCGGGATGTCCGGCGGAGCCGGCGCTGTACAGGTTCGGGATCGGCGATCGGTAACCGAAGTGGTTGTACATCACCTGCTCGGCATTGAAGGCGCCCATGAAGATGTCGCCGCCGCGCATGTTGACCATCTCCTGCACGTATTCGCGGCCCGTGTAGACGTAGCGGCCGAGAATATTTTTGCTCGTCATGTTCGGGCAATAGCGCGCGAACACCTCGACGATCTTGTCGGAGAACTCCTCCTTGAAGGTCTCGTAATTCTGCCCGCCAATGTCGGGATCAAGCGGCATCACGTGCCAGCAATAGGTCGTGTGCTTGCCGGGAGGCGCCTGCGTCGGATCGAGCAGGCTCAAGGGCCCGGAGCCGAACTGCACGATCTTCGGCACGCGGCCGGCCTGCACGTCGGCATGCGCGGCGTAGAGGTCTTCCATCGTCTCGGCGCCGATCGACCATTTCAGCGTGCGGTTGATGTTCGGATCGAATTTTTCCGCGGCGAAGCGCGGGCTTTCGTTGAGCGCGAGATGCAGGCCGAACAGGCTCCAGGCCGTGTACTGGAAGCCGTCGAGCTTCTTGAGGAAGGCGGCGGGGAGTTGCTTGCGCCCGACCAGATTTTCAAAAGTCTGATGCACGTCGAGCGTCGAGGCGACGAACTGCTTCGCCCGCACGGTGCGGCCGTCGGCCAATTCGATGCCGGTCGCCTTGCCGTTCTCGATGACGATGTGGTCGATGCTGACCTGCGGCTCGTAAGTGCCGCCGGCGGCGATGAAGGCTTCCATCAGCCCGCGCGCGAGGTTGAACGAGCCGCCCTGGCAAAGCTGATAGCCGCTCTCCAGGTCGAAGGCGCGGATCACCGAGCCCATCGGCGAGGTCTTCGATAGCGTGTCGGTCAGCCAGGTGCCGAACAACGAGACCTTGAACAGGAAGAGTAGGCGCACGTGCTCGTTCTCGAACAGGTCGCCCACGACTTCGAGCGGCTGCCGATTCGCCACCGCGAGGAATTCACGGCCTAATTCTGTGCGAGACAGCAGCGCGTCGCGCTCCGCCTGCGGCAAAGGCTCCGCGTAGCGCTCGGGCAGGAAGATCTCACGCGTGATCGTCTCGGCCTTGCGATTCCAGGCGCGGAAGGTATCGGCGTCTTTCTTGGAGAAGCGCGCGATATTGGCGATCGACTCCTCGAGATCTCGCCCGAGCACCAGCGCGGTGCCGTCGTTGTGCGCCTGGCCGAATTCGTAGCGCGGCGTGATGTAGGTCACGCGCTCGTCGAGCCCCAGATCCTTGAACCAGGGCGTTTCGCTGACGTGGAAATGGTTGATCGAGTGCAAGTTATGGTAGAAACCCGGCAGCGTCACCTCGCGCGTGCAAAGCCCGCCGCCGTACGTGAGCCGCCGCTCCGCCAGCAGGATCTTGAGGCCCGCGCTGGCGAGATAGGTTCCGAGAATGAGGCCGTGATGGCCGGCGCCGATGACGATGCCGTCATAGGTCCGTTCGAGTGCTTTGGACAAAGGCGTTGCTTCCCTGACGTTTTATCGGACAAGCGCTTGGTGTGCTTCGGCGCACAGTGCCGGGGCTGTGGGGAGGCGGTCAATATCTTCTCGTCATGCCGGGGCGGCCCGAAGGGCCGAACCCGGAAGCCAGCAACAATGTCTGAGCGCGCATTTGGATTCCGGGATCGCGGCCTTCGGCCGCGCCCCGTAATGACAGAACAGTGCATGTGGACCTTTAGCCCGTCATGCCGCTACATTAGTCTCATAAGGAAGCGGGCCGAAACGGCCCCCGGGGAGGGTGAAACATGCGCAAGGCTTTGGTGGTCGCGGGCGCTTTGCTGCTCGCAGCGGGTCCGGTGTCGGCCCAGCAAAAATCGATCAAGATCGGCTTTGTCTCGACGTTCAGCGGCCCGACCGCCGTCATCGGCAACGACATGCGCAACTCGTTCGAGCTCGCGCTCGATCACATGGGCCGCAAGATGGGCGGCATCCCGGTCGAGGTGATCTACGAGGACGATCAGCAGAAGCCGGACGTCGGCAAGCAGAAGACCGAGAAGCTGATCGAAGCCGACAAGGTCGATTTCATCTCCGGTTACATCTGGTCGAATGTGCTGCTGGCCTCGCTCAAGCCGGTGGTCGATTCCAAGACGTTCCTGGTCATCGCCAATGCCGGGCCCTCGCAGGTCGCCGGTGAGCTGTGCTCGCCGACCGTGTTCTCGACCTCGTGGCAGAACGACCAGACGCCGCAGGCGATGGGCCAGTACATGAACCAGAAGGGCGTGAAGAGCGTGTTCCTGATCGGCCCGAACTACGCGGCCGGCAAGGACATGCTGGCGGGTGTCGCCTCGACCTTCAAGGGCAAGGTCGTCGGCCAGGAGCTGACCACGTGGCCGTCGCAGCTCGACTTCTCCGCCGAGCTGTCCAAAGCCAAGGCCTCCGGCGCGGACGCGGTGTTCGTGTTCTATCCGGGCGCGGCCGGCGTGCAGTTCCTGAACCAATACGCGGCCGCCGGCCTCAAGGGAACGGTTCCGCTCTACACAGCCTTCACCGTCGACGAGCTGTCGCTGCCCTTGCAAAAGGAAAACGCGATCGGCGTGCCGGGCGCGCAGGAGTGGGTCAACGACCTGCCCAACGAGCTGAACAAGAAGTTCGTCGCCGACTATCGCAAGAAGTATACAGGCCTGCGTCCGACCTATTACGGCGCCCAGGCTTACGACGCCGCGCAGTTGATCAACTCCGCGGTGGTCGCGACCAAAGGCGACCTCTCCGACAAGGCGGCGGTGCAGAAGGCCATGGAGAAAGCCGACTTCAAGTCGCTGCGCGGCGGCTTCAAGTTCGGCAACAACCACATGCCGATCCAGAACTTCTATCTGCAGGACGTGGTCAAGGACGCCGACGGCCAGCTCTCGCTCAAGACCGTCGCGACCATCGTCGAGAACGACCAGGATCGCTTCCACGACAAGTGCCCGATGAAGTGAGGGTGCTCAGTCGTTTGTGTTTAATGGAAGCAGTGCCGCGAACGCAGGCGGGCTCCCTCTCCCCGTTGGGGAGAGGGTTGGGGTGAGGGGATCTCGGACTCTCGATGCGCTATAACCCCTCACCCGACGCGCAGCCGAAGTCGGATGTATCCGACTTCGGCCACTTAACAGTGCCGAACTCGGGTAAATCCGAGTTCGGATGCGCGTCGACCTCTCCCTATGGGAGAGGTGCGGCAGAGTGCGCGGCACGCTTGCCAGCGAGCAGCTACCCTCGGCGCATTATTTGCATCGCTTGTAACCGGCCATGACTCTCTTCATCGAGCAATGCCTCAACGGCTTGCAGTTCGGGCTGCTGCTGTTCCTGCTGGCGGCGGGGCTGACGCTGGTCTTCGGCATCATGGACCTCGTCAACCTGGCGCATGGCTCGCTCTACATGCTCGGCGCCTATTTCGCCGCCACCTTCGCCGCCTGGACCGGCAGCTTCGTGCTCGGCGCGGTGATCGCGCTCGCCGCCACGCTGATGGTCGGTATGGCGGTCGAGGTCATCGCGATGCGCAGGCTCTACGGCCGCGACCATCTCGACCACGTGCTCGGCACCTTCGGGCTCATTTTGTTCTTCAATGAGTTGGTGCGGCTGGTCTGGGGACCGCAGGGCCTGTCGCTCCCGCTTCCGCCGTGGCTGAGCACTCCGGTTCACATTCTGCCCGGCGTCACCTATTCGGCCTACCGGCTCGCCATCATCGTCGTTACGCTCGCCGTCGCTGGTGGGCTTTACTTCGTTGTGATGCGCACGCGCATCGGCATGCTGATCCGCGCCGGCGCCTCGAACCGCGAAATGGTCGGCGCGCTCGGCGTCAACATCAAGCTGCTCTATACGCTCGTATTCGGCCTCGGAGCGGCGCTCGCGGGCCTCGCCGGCCTGATGCAGGCGCCGATCCTCACCGTGCAGATCGGCATGGGCGAAAACATCCTCATCCTCGCTTTCGTCATCACCGTCATCGGCGGCATCGGCTCGATCCGCGGCGCGCTGGTGGCGGCGCTGTTCGTCGGCTTCATCGACACGCTTGGCCGCGCCTTCTTCCCCGACATGCTGCGCATGATGCTGAGCCGGGAAGCCGCCTCGACCCTGGCGCCCGCGCTGTCGTCGATGCTGATCTATCTGTTGATGGCGATCGTGCTGGTCGTGAAGCCCGAGGGCCTGTTCTCGGCAGGCGGCAAATGACACCCGCGCTGAGCCTTCGTACTATCGTCACGGCCGCGCTGCTGATCGCGCTGGCGCTGCTGCCGGTCTACGCGCAGCTCGCGCACGCGCCGTTCCTGCTGACACTGTTCACCCGCATCGTCATTCTCGCCATGGCGGCCGTAAGCCTCAACCTCATCCTCGGCTTCGGCGGCATGATGAGCTTCGGCCATGCGGCCTACCTCGGCATCGGCGGCTATGCCGTCGGAATCCTCGCCTTCGAGGGCATCTCGAGCGGCTTCGTGCAGTGGCCGGTGGCCCTTCTCGCGTCTGCAATATTCGCGCTGGTGGTCGGCGCGCTGTCGCTGCGCACACGCGGCGTCTACTTCATCATGATCACCTTGGCCTTCGCGCAGATGGCCTATTACATCGTCTCCGGCATCGCCCGTTATGGCGGCGACGACGGCCTCACCATCTATAAGCGCAGCCAGTTTATCGCGCCGCTCAATCTCTCCAACAAAGTCCAGTTTTACTACGTCTGCCTGGCGCTGCTGTTAGCCGCGATCTACCTCGTCTGGCGGATCGTCAACTCGCGCTTCGGCATGGTGATCCAGGGCGCCCGCTCGAACGACACGCGCATGCGCGCGATCGGCTTCCCCACTTATCGCTACAAGCTCGTAGCCTTTGTCATCGCCGGCACGCTCTGCGGGCTCTCCGGCGCACTGCTCGCCAACAACACCGATTTCGTCAGCCCCTCTGTCATGTATTGGACGCGCTCGGGCGATCTCATCATCATGGTGGTGCTGGGCGGCATGGGCTCGGTCGCCGGCCCGGTGTTCGGCGCCGTCGCGCTCTTGGTGCTGGAGGAAGCGCTCTCCGGGATTACCGAGTATTGGCAGATCATCCTTGGCCCGTTGTTGCTGTTCGTCGTGCTATTCGCGCGTGGCGGCATCGATGGCCTGCTCGGCCAGATCGGCGCGAAACAGGACGCAGAGGTGCGTCATGGCTGAAGCTCTGCTCCAGGTCGAGAAACTCGCCAAGCGCTTCGGGGGCATCGTCGCCACCGACGATGTCGTGTTCGATATTCCGCAGGGCGAAGTGCACGCTGTGATCGGCCCCAACGGCGCCGGCAAAACGACGCTGATCGCGCAGCTCTCCGGCCAGCTCTTCGCCGACAGCGGGCGCATCCGTTTCGCCGGTCAGGACATCACGCGGCTGCCGCCCTACCGGCGCAGCGCGCTGGGGCTGGCGCGCTCGTTCCAGATTACGTCGCTGTTTCTCGATCTCAGTGTGCTCGATAACGTCGCGCTGGCGGTGCAGGCGCAGGCGGGACACTCCTTTCACTTCTGGCGCAAGGCGCGCGGCGAGCGCGATTTGCGCGAGCCTGCGCGCGCCGCGCTCGCGCGCGTCGGCCTGAGCACGCGCGCCGGTCGGCCGGCGTCCGCGCTCAGTCATGGCGAGCATCGGCTGCTCGAGTTGGCCATGGCAATCGCCGGCCGCCCGCGCATGCTGCTGCTCGACGAGCCGATGGCCGGCCTCGGGCCGGAAGAATCGGCGCGCATGGTCGAGATGCTGCGCGCGCTCAAGAGCGAGTACACGATCCTCTTGGTCGAGCATGACATGGAGGCCGTCTTCGCGCTCGCCGACCGCATTTCCGTGCTCGTCTATGGCCGCGTCATCGCCTGCGGCAAAGCGGAAGAAATTCGCGGCAACGAACAGGTGCGCGAAGCCTATCTCGGCGATGACGACGGGGGCGTCGCGCATGGCTGAGCCCGTCCTCACCCTCGACGGCGTCGAGACCTGCTACGGCCTGAGCCAGGTGCTGTTCGGCGTGTCGCTTTCCATCGCCCAAGGCGAGATGGTGACGCTGATGGGCCGCAACGGCATGGGCAAGACCACCACCGTGCGCTCGATCATGGGGCTGACGCCGGCGCGCGCCGGTGGTATCCGCTTTCTCGGCGAGGAAATCCGCGGCCTGCCGTCTTACAAGGTGGCGCAGCGCGGCATCGGCCTCGTGCCGGAGGGCCGCCAGATCTTTCCGAACCTCACCGTGCGCGAGAACCTCGCCGCCACCGCGGTCGCGCGCGGCGAGTGGACGCTGGCGAAAGTCCACGACCTGTTCCCGCGCCTCGCCGAGCGCGCGGGCAGTATGGGAGGGCAACTTTCCGGCGGCGAGCAGCAGATGCTCGCGGTCGGCCGCGCGCTGATGACCAATCCGCGCCTGCTCATTCTCGACGAGGCGACAGAAGGCTTGGCGCCCTTGATCCGCGCCGAGATCTGGCGCTGCCTCGCGCGATTGAAAGGAACGGGGCTGTCGATCCTGGTGATCGACAAGAACGTCGGTGCGCTGACGCGCGTCGCCGACCGGCATTTCTTTATCGAGCGCGGCCGCGTGGTGTGGACCGGCACCTCGGGGGAACTCGCCGCCGCGCCGGACGTGCAGCATCGGTATCTGGGCGTTTAGAGTTTCGGCGTTTCAGCGAGCACCTTCAGGGTGACGGGACTAATGCTTTGACTGCCGCGAACAGGTCGCGCACCTGCTGCTCGCTGATATTGCGCGTGATGAACACCACGCGGCTCTGGCGGTCAGCGCCGGGCCATGATTCGAGTTCGACCGGCGGATGCGCCAGATGCTGCACGAACTGCACCATCACCGGCCCTTTGCAGCCTTCAACATCCAAAAACCCCTTCACGCGCAGGAGATCGTTGCCGCGCATCGCGATCAGCGTGTCCATCGTGCGCGCGAACACGCTCCATGGCATCGGCCCGTCGTTCGTGAGCACGAAGCTGCCGATGCCGTCGGAGTGCTCAGCTTCCGCCACGAAAGCGTTGCGTTGATCGCCCGCCGCCTCGGTGAGACGGCTCGGGTCGAGCGCGCCGTTCACTGCCTCATGAATCTCCGCGTCGGCATTGAGCGCGCGCAATTGCGCGGCGAGCGCGTCACGCGCGCTTGCGCCGGCGATGTCGATCTTGGTGATCACCAGCCGGTCGGCGAGGATCGCCTGCTTGCGCGCCTCCGCCGACCATTTCAGCGTATCGGCGCCGTTCTCGGCATCGACGACGGTCACCATCGCCTCGAGGTGGAATACCTCGCCCAGCGCGCGGTCGGTGGCGAAAGTCTGCAGGATCGGACTCGGGTCGGCGAGCCCGCTGGTCTCGATCACGATGCGCTTGAAGTCCGGCAGTTCTCCGCGCTCGCGCTCGAACACCATGCGCCGCAAGGCTTCCTGCAAATCGGTGCGCGTGATGCAGCACAGGCAGCCATTGCCGAGCAGCACGGTCTCGTCGGCGCTCGACCGCACCAGCGCGTCGTCGATGCCGGTCGCGCCGAATTCGTTGACGACGACGGCGGTTCCTTGCCCCTCCGGCGCTGCGAGGAAGTGTTTGAGCAACGTTGTCTTGCCGGCGCCGAGGAAGCCGGTCAGCACAGTCACCGGCACGCGCGCGCCGCGCGCCCGCTTGAGCCGGCGTCCGAACGGCCCCGCGGCGGGGGAAGGGAAAAGTGAGTTCATATTCTCATCCGTCATCGTCCGCGAAAGCGGACGATCCAGTAAACACCGTCCCCGCGAGCGGGCCAAGCGTTTGCCGGGCCGCTAGTGCTGAGAATGCTGGATGCCCCGCTTTGGGGCATGACAGGCGATGCACTAAAAGTCCATCTCCAGCGTATACAACCCGCCGCTCTGGCGGTCGACGGTGTAGACGACCGCGCGTTCGTCTACGAAGACGTCGTTGAGCTGGATTGTCCCGGAGGCCGAGCGCGGTGGGGTTGGCGGCACGAACACGCCGATCTCCTTCGGCTGGTACGGATTCGAAATATCGAAGGCGCGTAGGCCGCCATTGAAGAACGTGCCGATGATGATCTCCTCGGAATGCCAGGCCGTGGGCACCGGTGTGTTTTCAAAGATATTGTGCGCCCCGAAGCGGCCGCGATTGGTGAAGGCGTCCGCGTCTGGAATCGGACAGGTCGAAATCGGGATCGGATTGCCTTCTGCGCGCGCATCGAGGATCCAGATGAGCTTCGGCCAGTCGGCCGACGTGGGCGAAGTGCATTCGTCCGTCACCACGATGAGCCCCCGCTCGAATAGCGGCAGCACGGTGTGGGTGAAGCCGGTATAGGGTGGCGAGTTGTCCCAGCGCGTCACCATCTTCGGCTTCGACTTGTCGGAAATGTCGAGGATGATCATGCCCGCGTCGATACATCCGACATAGCAACGGTCCGGCCGCTGCGGGTAGACATTGGTGTTGTGCGTGCGGAAGCCTTTGTCGAGCGCCGGCGCGGTGTGACGTACGGGCGGCGGCTCGCTGTCGCCGTCGCGTGTGCCCGGCAGCCACCAGCGGCCAACTTCAACCGGCTTTGAGGGATTGCGCACGTCAAAGATCTGATAGCACTGGTCGTCGAGCGGATGCCGCGGCTTGAAGTCGGCCGCGCCGGACGCGATGTGCACGTATTCGCCGTCGCAGAACCACAATTGATGCACGCCGCGCGAATAGGGACCAGAACGATCGACAAAAGCGATCGACTTCGGATTCTCTGGACTCGATATGTCGAATAGCTCGAAACCCGCCGGCTGTTGGCCAATCTTCTGGCACTGGTAGGCGACAGCCATGATGTTGCCGCTGATCTCCAGCGAATTGGAACGCATGTAGCTTTGCGGCAGTTCCGTTTGCACGACGACGCGTGGCTTGCGCGGGTCAGAGACATCGACGGCGGTGAAATTCTTCGGCGCGCTTTCATGCGCGAGCCAAAGGATGCGGCGCCCGTCCGGCGCGATCTGCACCGACATGCCTTCGCCCATGCCGCCGAAGCCGTTGAGCTCGTGATGGCTGAGCAGTTTGAAATTGCGCTCGATCATTTTGGTATCGTCGAAGCGTGTCGCCGCGAGGTCGGCCGTCGTCATTATGCACTCCAATAGGGCGTGTTTCGGATAAGTGAGCGGATGGCAGTCATTGTTGATCGAGGCCGGCGGCTTTCACGACGGGCTGCCATTTGTCGATGTCGGTGCGCAGGCGTGCCGTCACGGCGTCTGCCGGGCCTGGCTCAAGCTGCAGTCCTTGCGCGATCAGCATATCTTTTGCGTCACCCGTCATCACCGCATTCAGTTCTCGGTTGAGGCGCGCGACGACATCCGGCGGCGTGCCGATCGGCGCGACGATCGCGATCCAGAGGGAGGCCTCGTAACCGCGGACGCCTGCTTCGGAGACGGTCGGCACGTCGGGCAGCGTCGGAATCCGTTCCGATCCGGTAACGGCCAGCGCGCGTAATTGTCCGGCGCGGATCGTCGGCAACATCGGCGCGACGGTGGCGAATTGCATATCGACGCGTCCAGCCATGAGATCGGTCACCGACTGGGCCGAGGCTTTGTAGGGGATGTGTGCGAGGCTAATTCCTGCTTGATTGGCAAACAAAGCGCCGGCGAGATGCGCCAGGCTGGCGACACCAGCAGAGCCATATGTCAGCTTGCCTGGCTTCGACTTGGCGAGAGCGATCAATTCCTTCAAGTTCGTCGCCTCCAGCTTGGGATAGGCGACGAGTACATAAGGCGTTCCTCCGATCATGCCGACCGGGGTGAAATCGTTGATCGGATCGTAAGGCGACTTGCTGTTGAGGAGCGGCACCAGCACCTGTGTGGTCGCCGTGACCAGCCCGATCGTGTAGCCGTCAGGCGTCGCGTGGGCGATCATCTCTGCGCCGATGGCGCCACTGGCACCGGTGCGGTTGTCGACTACGATCTGTTGCCCGAGACGCTCGCCGAGCTTCTGCCCGATGATGCGCGCAGGAACATCGGTGCCGCTGCCCGCAGGAAATGGCACGATGAGATGGATCGGCCGCTCAGGCCACGCCGCGTGTGCGTGTGTGGATGCTGCGAGCAGCAATGCTGCTGCGAGCATCCGCGGTGAGCGGATCATCGGCTTTCTCCCTGATATGTTTTTTATTTTTTGGCGCGGCGGGCCGGTGGTCCGCCGCGCTGGTCATGCAGCAAGCAATCAGAAATCCATTCGTCTCAAAAATCCATCTCCAGCACATACAGCCCGCCGGTGAAGCGGTCGACCGTGTACACCACCTGCCGCTCGTCGACATAGACGTCGTTGAGTTGCACGGCGCCGACCGGCGACCCGTTGGGTGCAGCCGGCACGAAGGCGGCGATTTCCTTCGGCTGATAGGCATTGGAGATGTCGTAAGCGCGCAGGCCGCCGTTGAAGAACGTGCCGAGCACGATCTGGTCGGACTTCCACGCGGTCGGCACCGGCGTGTTCTCATGGATGTTGTGCGCGCCGAAGCGGCCGCCGCGATCCTTGTAGGCATCGACCGGCGGCAGCGGACAGGTCGCGATCGACACGGGATGCGTCTCGTCGCGCAGGTCGAGCACCCAGATCAGCTTCGGCCAATCCTTGGCGTTGTTCTCGGTCGACTCGTCGGTCACCAGCATCAGGTTGCGGTCGAACAGCGGCACGGCGGTGTGCATGAAGCCGGTGTAAGGCGGCGAGTTGGTCCAGTGCGAAATGACCTTCGGATTGGCCTTGTCCTTGATGTCCATGACGAACATGCCGCCGTCGATGTAGCAGAGATAGAGCCGGTCGGGGCGGTCCGGATAGACGTTGGTGTTGTGCGCGCGATAGCCCTTGTCGAGCGGATGACGCGGCGGCGGCTGCACGTTGTCGGTGGCCGACGTGCCGGGCATCCACCAGCGGCCGACCTCGGCCGGCTTCGAGGGATTGCGCACGTCGATGCAGCGATAGAACTGGTCGTCGAGCGGATTGCTCGGCTTGAAGTCGGGCGCGCCGGCGGCCATGTGCACGTATTCGCCGTCGCAGAACCAGAGCTGGTGCACGCCGCGCGAGTTCGGTCCCGAGCAGTCGAAGAACGAGATCGAGCGCGGCTTCTCCGGCACCGAGCAGTCGAACAGCTCGAGCCCGGCCGGCTGCTGCCCGACCTTCTGCGTCTGATAGGCGACCGCGAGGATGTCGCCGGTCATCTCCAGCGAGTTCGAGCGCATATGAGGCTGCGGCAGCGTGGTCTGCACGATGACCTTGGGATTGCGCGGATCGGAGACATCGACGCCGGTGAAATTCTTCGGCGCGCTCTCGTGTGCCAGCCAGAGGATGCGGCGTCCGTCCTTGGCGATCTGCACGGCCATGCCTTCGCCCATGCCGCCGAAGCCGCCGAGGTCGTTATGGCTCAGGAGCTTGAAATTCCAGTTCGTGGGTTCAGCGGTTTTGTTGAGTGGACTTGTCGCGGCGGACATCGGCGTCTCCATTTTTCTTGATCCCCCGCGCCGCAAAGCGTGGCGAAGGTTCATTTCGTATCACGAAATCAGTGGGAATTGGGTGAGGGCATCGCAGTCGTCATGCCCGACTTTATGCCGGGCAGCCATGTCTTTCTGAAGCAGGCGCGGATTGGCATCAAAGAAGGCGTGGATGGCGTCGGGCCTGCCCGACGTCCGCATCTTAGCGAAACCGCAAGTCGGGTAAACCCGACTTGCGGTGATAAGCCGGCCATGACGAATTGCGGACCTGGGCGTTAATTTTTCTTTACGCACTTGCCTGCTTGAGAAACTCGGTGCGCAGCACCTTGCTCCAGTCGGGGATGGCCTTGATCTTTTTCTCCTTCAGCAAAATCTCGGCCTGCTGCTGCATGTAGGGCTGGACGTCTGCCGGCCAGCCGGGCTGCACTTCGACACGCGCCATGGCCTTGGCGAAGGTATCCTTCGACAGCGTGTAACCCTTGGACTGGTAGAAACCGTAGATCGTGTCATCGACCTTCTGCGGGTTCTCCTTGAAGTCCTTGGCGACGTCGAGCCACGCCTTGAGATAGGCAACGATGGTCTGCGGGCTCTTCTCGACGAAATCGGGTGTCGCCGCCATGAACACCGGCAGCCGGTCGAAATCATTGTATTCGGCAATGGTCACGCCGATGCCGTCGGCCTCGGCGATGGCGTTGTAGGGCTCCACATTCGCCATCGCGTCCACTGTCTTGGCCGCCATCGCCGCCACCATGTCGTCGACGTTCATGCGGACTTCCTGGTAGTCGCCCTTCTTCAAGCCAGCCTTGGGCGCGATCTGGTCGACGAAGATGTTGCCGGTGGAGGAGCCGGTCTGGTTGGCGACCTTCAGGCCCTTGAGTTGCTCGACCTTGGTGATGCCGAGATCCTTGCGCGCCAGCACGCGCGCGGTTTTGCCGACATATTCGATCATCGCGATGCCGACGAGGCCGCCTTTGTCACTGCCGAGCGCAAGCGACGGGCCGGCATAGGTGCCCATGTCCACCTGGCGGGCCACCATCTGCTGCATGGTGAGGTTGCCGGACGGCACCGCGAATTCCTCGAACTTGACGCCGTGCTTCTCGAGCAGGCCCGAGCGCAGCAGATAATACGTGGGCATGCCCCACATGTTGGTCTGATAGCCCTGCCGCACCGTCTCCAGCGCCGCGTGCGCGGGGCGGAAGCCTAGTCCCGCCGTCAGCAATCCGGCGCCGCCTACCGCCGCGAATTGGCGGCGCGTCAGTCCCTTCGAAATCGGCATTGCATCCTCCCTGAGATTATTTTGTTGTCATTCCGGGACACGCGCGAAACGCGTGGACCCGGAATCCATACTCCGCAGCACTGGGGTTCTGGATTCCGGACTCGCGGCCTGCGGCCGCGCCCCGGAATGACGAATGTTTTTTATCTGTCCCATCACGCCGCCGCGTGGCCGTTGATGGCGGCGTTCGCCGGCTCAGCAGCACTGGGCTCGTGGCCGAGATGCCGCAGCAGGTCTTTCTGGCATTCGAGGAATTCGACGCTGAGCGGATCGCGCGGACGCGGCAGGTCGATTCTGATCTCGGCCTTCACTGTCCCGGGATGCGGGCTCATCACGATGACGCGGTCGGCGAGATAGACAGCCTCCGCGACATTGTGCGTCACGTAGATCACCGTCTTGCGCGTCTCGCGCCAGACATCGGCCAGCAGCCGCTGCATGTCGTCGCGCGTCATGGCGTCGAGCGCGGCGAAGGGCTCGTCCATCAGCAGCACCGACGGATTGTAGGCCAGCGCCCGCGCAATGGCGACGCGCTGCTGCATGCCGCCGGAGAGATGATGGGGGAACGAGTTGGTGAATTTCTCCAGCTTCACCAGCCGAAGCTGCTCGCGCGCGATTCTGTCGCGCTCCTCGCGGCCGACACCTTTCATCTCCAATCCGAAGGAGACGTTGCCGAGCGCGGTGCGCCACGGGAACAACTGCGCGAAATCCTGGAACACCACGCCGCGGTCCATGCCGTGGCCGTCGACCTTCTTGCCGCCGATGCGGATTTCGCCCGCGGCCGGCGCCAGGAAGCCGGCAATGATGTTGAGCAGCGTGGACTTGCCGCAGCCGGACGGTCCGACGATGCACAAGAATTCGGACGCGGCGATATTGAAGTTGACGTCCTTCACCCCGGGCACCTTGCCGCCCGGCGTGTCGTAGACCAGCGTCACATCGCGAATTTCAATGGGCACCATGCTCGCCTGCCGCCTTTTTCGTCGCCGCCCTTACATCCCCCGCTCAGTCCCGCGAAAGCGGGAATCCAGGGGTCGCTTGCCGTGGTGCTCCTGGGTCCCCGCTTTCGCGGGGACGAGCGGAGCATTGAACACCTCTAGCCCTTCGCCACCCGCACCATGCCCCAGCGCTGGACGGTGGCTTTCTCGATAGAACCGAACACCAGACGTTCGGTCAGGAAGCCGATGGCGCCGATCACGACCAGCGAGGCCAGCATCACATCGGCGTTCAGGAACTCCTTGGCGTCGAAAATCACCCAGCCGAGCCCCCAGTCCGAGGCGGCGATCATCTCGGCGCCGATCACGCCGATCCAGGCGCGCAGGAAAGACTGCCGCATGCCGGCGATGATGAAAGGCGAGGCGCCCGGGATAATCACCTTCCAGAACAAACTGTTCTCGTCGGCGCCCATGGCGCCGGCCGCGCGCAGCCACAAGGGATTGACCGAGCGCACCCCCGACCAGGTGTTGAACACCATGGGAAAGGTCGCGGCGTAGAACACGATCAGGATCGTGGTGAGATTTCCGATGCCGAACCACAGCATGAACAGCGGCACCAGCGCGAAAGAAGGGATCGGCATCAGCGCGCTCACCAGCGGCAGGAAGAAGCCTTCCACCGCCGAAAACCGCGCCATCAAGATGCCGAGCGGAATGCCGACCACCACGGCCAAGCCGAAGCCGAACAGCACGCGGTAGAGCGTGGCCGCGGCGTGCTCGATGATGCTGCCGTCGATGATCATGCCGTAGAGCGTCACCGCGACGGTCGGGATGGTCGGCAGCAGCACCGCCGGAAAGGCGCCGCTGCGCGCGACGATCTCATACGCGGCCGCGGCCGCGAGGATGGTGAGGCCGCCGCGGATGAATGAGCGCATGCTCTTTGCCTGCTCGTTCATGCGGCCACCATTCCCCAGCGCACGACGGTGTAGTTTTCGATCTTCTGGAACACGAGCTTCTCCAGCGCGAGACCGATCACCGCGATCACGACGATGCCGGCAAGCATCGCGTCGGTGTTGAGGAACTTGCGGGCGCCGAAAATCAGCCAGCCCAATCCCCACGGTACGGCGGCGAGCATTTCAACCGCGACGAGAATGCGCCAAGCCTGCGCCAGCCCGAGCCTCAAGCCGGTGAGGATGTAAGGCAGCGCGCCGGGGAGTATCACGTGGCGGAACATCTTGGGGTCGTTCGCGCCCATCGATTGCGCCGAACGCAGCCAGATCTCCTTCACGGCCTTCACGCCGGTCCAGCTATTGAAGATGATCGGAAAGGCCGAGACAAAGCCGACCAGCAGCACTGCCGACACATCGCCAAGCCCGAACCACAGCAGGAACAACGGCGCGTAGGCGAGGCCCGGGATCGGCGCGCAGATGCTCACCAGCGGCAGGCAGATGTCCTCGGCGCGCCGCGAGCGTCCCATCAGCACGCCGATGGCAACGCCGAACACGGCGGCGAGCGCGAAGCCCGACAGCAGCCGGATCACCGTCTCCACGGTATGATGCAGCAGGATGCCGTTGAGGGTGAGGGTAACGAATGTCCCCGCCACGGTCTCGAGCGTGGGAAACAGCTTCTCCGGAAACACGTGGGCCCGGGCCACGATCTCCCAGATTGCGCCGACGACGATGAATGGAAATGCATTGCGCGCGATCACGCGCAAGCGTTCGCTGGCGCGGTGCGCCGCGCCGCCGTCGATACCGGCGACGGCAATGGTGCTGACGGCATCCGGCATGGGCGCCCGCATCCTCCCTATGTCTTTATACCGCCGGCCGCTTGGTGGGCCGTTGCGCGGTTGGCCTTTTGGCCGCTCTTGCGACGCAGGATAGCGGTTTGAACGCGGACCACAAGCAGGCCCGCGGACTTGCCCCGAATGTGTTCCGCCTCTGGCGAAATGGCGCGAGAAAAGGTAAAGGCCCGGGCATGACGGCGCCAATGCCGCAATTGTTTCAACGGGAGAGTTTCGGGATGTCGAAGAATGCACAAAAGATCGGCTGGATCGGCACCGGCCGCATGGGGTCGCCCATGGCCGAGCGCCTGCTCAAGGCCGGCCATGACGTAACGATTTGGAACCGCACGCGCGCGAAGGCCGAGCCGCTTGCTGCCCACGGCGGCAAGATCGCCAGCAAACTCTCCGAACTGGCCGATTGCGATGTCGTCTTCTCGATCGTGTCCGAGGGCAAGGACCTCGATCAGGTCTATTTCGGTACGGACGGCGTGCTTTCCGGCGGCAAGACGCCGAAGATGGTGGTCGATTGCTCGACCATCGCCGTCGAGGAATCCGCTGATTTCCGTAAGCGCATCCAGGAACGCGGCGCCGACTACATCTGCGCACCCGTGTCCGGCAACGCCAAGGTGATCAAGGCGGGCAAGTTGTCGACGGTGATCTCCGGTCCGGAAGCGACCTGCAAGGCGGTCACGCCGCTCCTGGAAATCGTGGCGCCGCAGGGCGTGTCTTACGTCGGTGACGGCGAGCTCGCGCGCGTCTGCAAGATCGCGCACAACGTCATGCTCGGCGTGGTGATCGAGAACCTGATCGAGATCACGCTGCTGGTGAACAAGATGGGCGTGCCGCGCCACGCCTTTCTGAACTTCCTGAACAACGGCGTGATGGGCTCGATGTTCACGCGCTACAAGTCGCCGGCGCTGGTCAATCTCGACTGGACCACGACCTTTACGCCGGAACTGCTGCGCAAGGATCTCGAGCTCGGTCTCAACCTCGCCCGCGAGATCGACGTGCCGATGCCGATCACGGCTGCGACGCGCGAAGTGCTGCAGACGCATTTCGGCGCCGCCACGCTGCAGAAGAATCCGGAAGAGTACCTGCAGAAGGACTTCGCGGCGCTGCTCGAAACCATGGCGCTCGCCGCGGGCATGAAGCTCGAGTCGGAAAACAAGAACGTCCCGACGGGCCTGGAGCAGTAAGTTTTCTTGTGTCGTCCCCGCGAAGGCGGGGACCCATACGCCCCGCGCGATCGATGGACTGCGGAGTATGGGGCCCGGGCCTCGCTTTGCTCGCCCTGGACGACAGCGTGAATTCTTGAATCATCATCATGCCCCGCGAAAGCGGGGCATTTTTTTTGGGCATGATTTTTTGCGCGGTATCCGCCGCCGCTTGCGCGCTTCCCCTGTCCCCTCCTTGAGGGAGAGGGGGGCAGCTGGAGGGCTCTTGCCGAGCATCGGGAGGAAGCACGTCCGAGACAGCAGCCTCTTTCTTGACTTAGCGTTCATAAAAATGGACAATATGGCCTTTATAGACCATAAGAATGGACGTTATGCCTGCGAGAACCGGCCCGTCTCTGCCCCTTCCAGTCACGCGCGCCTTGCGCAAGCTGGGGCAGGATATCCGCGATGCGCGCCGCCGGCGCCGCATTCCGACGGCAACGATGGCGCAGCGCGCCTCGATCAGCCGGACGACCCTCGGGAAGGTCGAAAAGGGGGACCCAGGCGTCCAGTTCGGCATTTACGCGACCGTGCTCTTTGTTTTGGGGCTGACGAGCCGCATCGGCGATCTTGCTGACGTGCGCCATGACGATGCGGGCCTTGAGCTCGAAGAGGAGCATCTGCCCCAACGCATTCGGCTGTCCTCGCCACGCGCCCGCAAGACTAAAAACGAGGATTGAGCATGGAGCGCGAAGCCTTCGTTTATATGGATTTCCCGGACGCTCCTGTCTTGGTGGGCCGGTTGTGGTTCCGCATTCGCAAAGGGCGAGAGAGCGCAAGCTTCGAGTATGACGCGGGCTGGCTCGCGCGTGCAGATCGGTTTGCGCTCGAGCCCGCACTGATCCTCGCGCCAGGCCCTTATCACAGCGGCACCGACAGGCCGATGTTCGGTGCTATCGGCGACTCCGCGCCGGACCGCTGGGGCCGCGTTCTGATGCGCCGCGCGGAGCGCAAGGCGGCAGAGCGCGAGAAGCGCGCCCCGCGAACCTTATTTGAAATGGATTTCCTGCTGCTCGTCGATGACGAGGTGCGCGCGGGCGCGCTGCGGTTTGCCGAGAAAGAAGGCGGACCGTTCCTCGCGGAGCCGGGGAAGTACCGGATTCCGCCGATTGTGGAATTGAACCGCCTGTTGTCCGCGACCGAGCGCGTGATCGAAGAAAAGGAAGATGAAGAAGACCTTCGTCTCCTGATTGCGCCGGGCTCTTCGCTTGGCGGCGCGCGGCCCAAGGCTTCCGTCCGTGACGGCAATAACCTCGCCATCGCGAAGTTTCCGCACCGCGATGATAGCTCCGACATCGTTCATTGGGAAAGTGTTGCGCTCAGTCTCGCCGCTTCCGCTGGCGTCACAGTGCCGCAGTCGCGGGTTGAGCCCGTGGGGAACAAGGCGGCGCTGATCCTTCAACGGTTTGACCGAAAAAAAAGCGGTGCGCGCATTCCGTTTGTATCGGCGATGAGCATGTTGGGCGCATTGGACAACGAGCCGCACAGCTATCTCGAAATCGCCGAAGCGCTGCGGCAGACCGGAGCCGCGCCAAACAAGGATTTGCAGCAACTCTGGCGAAGGATCGTTTTTAATGTCCTGATTTCGAACACCGACGACCATTTGCGCAATCATGGCTTCCTCTATGAAGGGCCTGCGGGATGGCGATTGTCGCCTGCTTACGACATGAACCCCGTGCCGGTGGACGTGAAGCCGCGTGTCCTTTCAACCTCCATTGATCCGGATGATCCGAGCGCGTCTATCGATCTCGCCTTCGCGGCGGCGGAGTATTTTGGGCTGAAGAGTAAGGATGCCCGCGCAATTGCCGCCGAGATCGGGAGTGTCGTTTCGACCTGGCGGGCGGCAGCGGAAAAGGCGGGGCTCAGCCGCGTTGAAATCGACCGAATGGCGTCGGCCTTTGAGCACGATGATCTCAAGAAAGCTCGGGCAATTGGAAAATAGACTGGTTGCGTACAGCAAGCATCGATGACGCGTTTAGAAAACACTTTGGGCACGCCGGCCACTTGAAAGGCCCCCTCTCCCTCGAGGGGAGAGGGGATGAGCGCGCGCAGCGATGCCAGTCGAATGCAACAACTACGGCTGCGCGATGTGCCAGGCGCCGTTGGCAAAGCCGTCGCCTGTAATATCGCCCGGCGCCTTGTCGTTCTTCCACGTATAGAGCGGCTTGCCCTTGTAGGCCCACTGCTTGCTGCCGTCGTCGCGCGCGATGATGGTGTAGCTGCTCGCGGGCTTGGCATCGGCCGAGGCCATCAGCGGCGGCCAGTTGCTGGCGCAAGGCCCGTTGCAGGCCGACTTGCCGCCGGCATCCTTGTCGAAGGTGTAGAGCGTCATGCCGGTGCTATTGGTCAGCACCTTGCCCTTGCTGCTGTCGCCGGTCTTGGCCGGCGCCATCTGCGCGAAAGCCGTGCCGGCGGCAAGGATCGCCGCGATGGCCACGACGGATACGAGAGACTTTTTCATGAAATCCTCCAGGTTGTGGTTGGTAGTTCCGAGAGACAAATGCCGCACGGCTTGTCCTATTCCAGCGCTGTTTGTGGGAAATTTTTGCTACGGCGGGGAATATTGAGCCCGCGCTTACGAAGGAGAGCACGAAAGCGGGTGCGTTGCGCGTCACAGTCACACCGCAAAAAAAGAGGGCCCCACCGCGGGGCCCTGTGTGCATGAGGTGGAGGATTCTATGCCGCCGTTTTAGCCGAAGTTGGGAGGAAAACGGCGACTGCGCACGACCCCACTCAAGCGGTCCCCTGGACTTGTCACAAGTAAATTGGCTGTAAAATAAGCCCCTGGATTTACGCGGCAATGCTGATGCATCATCCGGCGCGCTCATGCGACCGGAGAGCTTGAAATGCCGTTCACCCTCTACAACGCGCCGCAATCCACGTGCAGCCAGCGCGTGCGCTTCGTGCTCAACGCCAAGAAGCTGCCTTTCGCCGAGGTGAAGCTCAACCTGCTCGAGGGCGACCAGCTCAAGCCGGACTACCTCAAGCTCAATCCGAATGGCGTCGTGCCCACGCTCGACCATGACGGCGCGATCATCACCGACTCCACTGTCATCACCGAATACCTCGATGAGGTGATCCCGGACGAGAGCTTCACGCCCGAATCCCCGGTGGTGCGCGCGCGCATGCGCGCGCTGATGCATTTCGCCGACGAGATGCCGGCCGCTTCGGTGCGCGTGCCGACCTACAATCTCGCCTTCCTGCCGCGTTTCCAGAAAATGACCCGTGAGGAGTTCATCGCGCTCGCCGAGTCGAAGCCGCTGCGCCGCGAGTTCATGATGACCATGGGCCAGACCGGCTTCCCCAAGGCCGAGATGGACGCGGCGCTCGGCCGCCTGCGCCGCAGCTATGAGCGCATGCAGGCCGAGATCGAGAAGAGCGGCGGCCCCTGGCTGCTTGGCAGGCACATCACGCTCGCCGACGTGGCGATCATGCCGGCGCTGGTGCGCATGGACGATCTCGGCATGAGCGACGCGTGGCAGGATCTGCCGCGCGTCGTCGCCTGGTTCGAGGCCATCCGCGCCCAGCCGGCCTTTGCGCCGACCTATTACCCCGGTTCGCTGGTCAGCGAGCGTTTCCCGCACCTGCGGGAAGCGAAGGCGAAAAGCGCATGAGCCTTGCCGGCGTCCCGGCGCCGGGTAATCTCGACGACGGCGGCTGAACCTTTTCGCGGCTGGCGCGACAGAGGAGAGGCGCGTTCACACCGGACTGCAATCGCCTGTGGGGGGCATCCATGCGCTATACCGTGCCGTTGTTTGCCGTCGCGTGTCTGTTTGGTGCGTTTTGGTCGCCCGCCGCGATGGCGCAATCGAATGCCAATGCCGGGATCTGCGCCGCCGGCGATGACGACGCCGTGTCGCCCGAGCAGCGTGTCGCCGCCTGCACCGCGCTGATCGCCGATGCCAAAGATTCGCCGCAGGCGCTGGCGGCGGCCTTGGTCAACCGCGCCGCCGCCAATTTCTACATCAACAAGATGGCGCTCGCCCTGGCCGATCTTAACCGGGCCATTGCGCTCGATGCGAAGAACGCGCGTGCTTTCCGCGAGCGGGCCGAAAGCTATCGCGTCTCCGGGAATCTTGACCGCGCGCTGGCCGACACCAACGAGGCAGTGCGGCTCGATCCCGACAATGCCGAAGGCTTCGACACCAGGGGCAACGTGTTCAATAACAACGGTCAATATGACCGCGCCATTGCCGACTATACCGAGGCGGTGCGGCTCGATCCGACCTCTGCACAGGCTTTCATGGACCGCGGCGTCGCCCATTATTTCAAAAGGGACTATGAAGGCGCGATCAAGGACTATGACGAGGCGATCAAGCTCAATCCCAAGCGCGCACGCGCCTATACCAATCGCGGCGCCGCCTACAAAAAGCTCGGCCGCACCGACCGCGCCATCCTCGATGAGAGCGAAGCGATCAAGCTCGATCCGGAGGTGGCGGAATATTTCGACAATCGCGGTCTGTCCTATGCGGAAAACGGCGACTATGACCGCGCCATCGCCGACTATAACGAGGCCATCCGCCTCAAGCCGCAGGCGAATTTTCTGACCAATCGCGGCGACTCCTATCAGAAGAAGGGCGACGTCGATCGCGCCATCGCCGACTACGACCGCGCGCTGAAGCTCAATCCCGGCTTTTATCTGGCCTACAACAATCGCTCCGTCGCCTTTCGGGCCAAGGGCGATTTCGACCATGCCATTGCCGATCTCGAGCAGGTGCTGCGCATCGACCCGCGGCTGGACTCCGCGGCCGAGGACCTCGCCGACCTGCGGCAGGAGCGCGACCGGCGCGCCATGGTCTCGGGAGATGACACTCTGCCGACGTTTAATTGCCGCAAGGCCAAGCTCGCCGTCGAGAAGGCGATCTGCTCCGATCCCGACCTCGTCCGTCTCGATCGCCAATTGGACGACGCCTATAAGGCGGCGCTCGCCAAGCTCGATCGCGCCGGCGTGGCGCGGTTGCGGCGTGAGCAGCACGCGTTCATCGCCAGCCGCAACACGTCGTTTGGCCGTCCCGAGTATCAGTTGAAGCGTGAGCTCGAACAGCGCCTCCTGGCGCTGCGCAGGATGGCCGTCGGAAACCGGTCGTGATGCGTTGCCGGCCGCCGCCACTTTGTGGTTTCGCGTATTGGATGTATCTCCAGAGCCGGCGTTGTCGCCGACCACGCCGCGGCTCAATCCTCGCTAGGCGGAGGCCTTCCCCATGAATCCGATCACCGCGCTCGTCACCATTATCTTCGCCGCCGTCGCGGTGCTGCTGTTCTTGATGCAACAGTTTCCTGCCGCCATCGGCGTCGGCATCCTCGCGGTGTTCACTGCCTATGCGCTGAAGATGGCCAACAACTGGGAGCGCTTCGTCATCCTGCGCGCCGGTAAGCTGTCGAGCGTCAAGGGCCCGGGGCTTTTCGTCATCATCCCCATCATCGACAGCATCACGGCGGTGATCGACGAGCGCATCCAGACAACCGGCTTCAATGCGGAGTCGGCGCTCACGCGCGACACCGTCCCGGTCAACGTCGATGCCATCGTGTTCTGGCACGTGCACGACGCGCAGCGCGCGGCGCTCAACATCACGGATTATCGCGGCGCCGTCGAGCGCGTGGCGCAGACCTCGCTGCGTGAGATGATCGGCTCCTCGATGCTCTCGGCGCTGCTCTCGGAGCGCAAGGCCGCGGACGAACTCCTGCGCACCGAGATTGCGCGCAAGACCGACGACTGGGGCATCTCGGTGAACTCGGTCGAGATCCGCGATGTCGCCATCCCCGTCGCGCTTCAGGACGCCATGTCGCGCCAGGCGCAGGCCGAGCGCGAAAAGGAAGCTCGCGTGATCTTAGGGTCGGCCGAGGCCGAGATCGCCGCCAAGTTCGTCCAGGCCGCCGAGACCTACGGCAGCAACCCAGCGGCGCTGCATCTGCGCGCCATGAACATCATCTACGAGACGACCAAAGAGCGGGGCGCCACCATCCTCATTCCGACCTCGATGGTGGATTCGATGAGCGTGGCCCTGCCGGCGGCGTTGCAGGCGGCGCATACACAGGCCAAGCCTGGCGCCTGAGCGCGACGTTAGCCTGGATTAACACACTGCCCTGCATGACGGTTGTACAACGCATGTGCGACGACCGCCTTAAGCAAATGCCAAGGAGTTGCGGCTAGCAACACGGTATCCGTACTCTTAACGCCGAATCGAAATGCCCGCACTTCCCCGTTTCCGGCTCAAGATGGCCGCCAAGGCCGTCGTGCTCATCGCCGGCCTCGGCTTGATGTCGGCGCTGGCCAACTGGTTCTGCCTCCAGCGGCTCGACCGTCTCGATGCGATGAACGAGACGCTGGTCGACCACATGGCGCCCGCGCGCCTGGCGCTGTCGGAAGCGAAGATCGCGGTCGCCTCGATGGGGCTCGCCACCTACAAGATGGCCGCCTCCGTGAGTCCGGACACGATCAACCAGGCCGCGGACGACCTCAAAGGGCAATACGCCGCCGCCAAGACCTGGCTCAACGGCGTCAGCAGCTATCTGCCGGACTCGCGCGAGGACGTGGGCCGTATCCTCGAAAAGCTCGATGTCGTCAATTCCATCGCCCTCGACACGCGCAAAATGGTTGTCGCCAATGATCGCCCGCTTGCCCAGTCCACACTGGAGTTGAAATTCGATCCGGCGATGGACGATGCCGCCTTCCACATGAACCGGCTGATCAACATCCTCGGCGGCGAGACCTCCGACACCATGGCCGCGGCGGCGGCCAATAAGGCCTGGACCTATCAGGTCCTGCTTGCGGTGCTGATCGGCGGCACGCTGCTGACTGTGGTCCTGGCGATGTTTCTTGCCCATCGGGCGGTGGCGCGGCCGCTCCAGCGCCTCGCCGACGTCATGCGCCAGATCGCGCAGGGCGAGTTCGAGGCGCCGATCGAAGGCCTCAAGCGCAGCGACGAGGTTGGCACCATGGCGCGCGCAGTGCTGGTGTTCCGCGACAACGGGGTGGCGTTGCACGAAGCGCAGGTGCTGCGCCAGCGCGCGCGCGAGCAGGCCGCGGCCGACAAGGCCGCCGCGGTCGATGCCTTCGCCCGCAGCTTCGAGAGCAAGATCCTCAGCGTCACCGCGGCGCTAGCCCATTCGGCCGAGGCGCTCGACCATTCCGCCCGCGCCATGAGCGAGGTGGCCGATGAATCCGGCCGCCATGCCGGCACTGCGGCCAAAGTGGCCGAAGAAACCACGGAAGTGGCCGCCACCGTGTCGCACGCCATCGACGAACTCTCGATGGCCATGCGCGACATCGACTCGCAGCTGTCTAACGCCACCAGCGTCGTCGCCGAGGCCACCCGCCGCGCCGACATCGCCGTCGCCAATTCCGAGGATCTCACGCCCGCCGTCGCCGATATCGAGAAGGTGGCCGGCATGATCCACGCCATCGCCGGCCAGACCAATCTGCTCGCGCTCAACGCCACCATCGAGGCCGCGCGCGCGGGAGAGGCCGGCCGCGGCTTCGCCGTGGTGGCGCAGGAGGTCAAGACGCTCGCCGCCCGCACCACGCAGGCGCTCACCTCGATCCAGGAGCGCACCGGCTCGGTCGGCAGCATCATCGGTGACGTGCGCGGCGCCACGCAGTCGATGTCGAGTGTCATCGCGCGCATCGACGTCGTCGCCCGCGCCATCACCGACTCGATCAAGCTGCAGAACCAGGCGACGCAGAAGATCGCCGAGAGTGTCGACGGCGCCGCCGCGCGCACGCGCCAGGTGTCGAACACGATTGCCGGGGTGAGCGAATTCGCCAGCCGCACGCGCGCCGGCGCGCAGGAGATCTTGCAGGCGGCTGCCGACCTCAACCGTCAGGCGGCGGCGCTTCAGTACGAGGCGCAGCAGTTCGTCGCCCAGGTCAAGGCGGCTTAATTTTCTTTCTTACCTCTCCCTGGGGGAGGGCGGCACGCGGAGCGTGCCGGGGTGGGGGTCAATTTTTGGGATCGGTACGACCCCCTCCCTGACCATCCCCCTTTCAGGGGGAGGGAAGAAGAGAGGCCGACACCCGCGCCTTCTTCGCGTCCTCGAACCCGTGCATGCCGCCGTACCACTGCACCGCGACCACGGCGCCCTTCATTGGCTGCAACAGCGCGAGCGACGACACCAGCGCGAGGAACGGCCACAACGTCATGCTCAGCCACATCGGCGGAGAAAATTCGGTCTCCACGGCGAGCAGAATCGGTACCAGGATGTGCCCGACGATGACGATCACCAGATAGGCCGGAAAGTCGTCGGCACGGTGGTGATGCAGTTCTTCGCCGCAAGCGGGGCACTCATCGGCGACCTTGAGGAAGACGCATGCGTGTCGCCTTCGCCGCATGCCGGGCAGTGGCCGCGAAAGCCGCGCCACAGCGCCTCACCCGCGCCTTTCGGCAGGCGCGCCTCGGCCTCGGCCAGGTTAAGTCTCGGTGTCCTCATGCGGCTCACCTCATCAACGAGTGACGCCCCACGCATAATACTTTCGGCTGAAACAAGCCACGCCGCGCCTGCACGGCTGCCTTGCGGTCAATCGCCCTCGCGGGCCCGGCCGATGAGCCCCGCCGGTGCGTCATCAGGCCGCTTCCGGTTCGTCGTGCAACACCAGCAAGCCTCTGCGTGAGCAGGGCACCACCGCGTATGCGCGTCCATTATCATCGCTGAATTCGACAAGAACGTATTCGTCATCGAGGGTTTCAACGACGGTGCCGACTTGTCCCCGCGCGAGGCCTTCGACAGGCCGGTCCACGAGGAGGGCGACCACATTGAGCAAGTCCAGCTTTTGGCTGCGGCCCTGATCCGCCATTAGAGCACCCACCAAATGACGAAACGCGGCGTCTCTCCGCCCTCATCCTGAGGAGCGACCGAAGGGCGCGTCTCGAGGGACAAGGGCGGCCCACCCGATCTCGGGTTTACCCGAGATCGGACTGTTATTGCGCAAGTCGGCCAAGGCCGACTTGCGCTGTTCGAGACAGCGTGAGGCCGATAGAAGCGGCGCGCGAACGCCACCAGCCTCATCAATACCTGTTCGCGATCGGCAGCTCCTCGGCCGGGAACAGCGAGATCACCTGGCAGCCTTTGTCGGTGACCACGACCTCTTCCTCGATGCGCGCGCCGGAGTAGCCGTCGGTCGCCGGGCAGTAGGTCTCGATCGCGAACACCATACCTTCCTTGATCTCGGTCGGATGATCCATCGAGATCACGCGCGAGATGATCGGCCGCTCATGCAGCGCCAGGCCGAGGCCGTGCGCGAACTGCAGGCCGAAGGCCGACATCTCGTCCGGGAAGCCGAACTCCTGCGCGGTCGGGAAGGCCTCGGCGATGTACCGTGTCGAGGCGCCCGGCTTGATGCGCTCCATGGCGTCGTCGAGCCACTGCCGCGCCTTCTTGTAGGCGTCGTGCTGCGCCGGCGTGGCGCGGCCGACATTGAAGGTGCGGTAGTAGCAGGTGCGATAGCCCATGAAGGCTTGCAGGATGTCGAAGAAGGCTTGGTCGCCGGGGCGGATCAGGCGGTCGGTGAAGTTGTGCGGATGCGGATTGCAGCGCTCGCCGGAGATGGCGTTCACCGCCTCGACGTCGTCGGAGCCGTGCCGGTAGAGAAACTCGTTCACCTTGGCGACGATGTCGTTCTCGCGCACGCCCGGTTTTAGTTCCTCGTTGACCATGTGATAGGCGCCGTCGACCATCGCCGCGGCACGATTCAAAAGCGCGATCTCGTCCTGTGACTTGATCTCGCGCGCTTCCAGCATCACCTGCTGGCCGTCCTCGACCTTCACACCGGCCTTGTTCAATTCGAACATCATCGGCGGCTCGATGATGTCGACGCCGACCGGCATATCGGCGACGCCGGCTTCCTTGAGCAGCGAGGCGATCTCTTCGGCGTGGCGCTTCATCAGGCCGAACGAAGGCTGCACGGTGCCGCGCAGGCCGATCAGGCCGGCCTTGCAGTTCTGCGGCTCGAGCCAGGGCGCATAAAGCTTGTGGTGGACGGCGGCGGAGCCGAAGTCCCACAGGATCGGTTCGCCGGTGCGGGTCAAAAGCGCCCAGCGGGCGAGCTTGTCGCGCTCCCACTCGCCGATCTTGGTCGAGGTCAGATAGCGGATGTTGTTGACGTCGAACACCAGGAGCGCGCCGAGCTCGGAATTCTCCAGCGCCTGTTTGGCGCGGCCGAGGCGGTAGCGATGCAGGCGGCGGTAATCGACGCGTTCCTCGAAGTCGACGCCCATGGTACCGAGCGAGGGCAATGCGCGGCCCCAGTTGTGGCGGGGATTGATATCGTCGGCGCTGATTTTTCGGACGGTCTGGTCCATGGGTGTTTCTCCTCGCGATTGGCGCTGTTCGTTTGGCGGCTTTATACCCGCTGGGGTCACAAGGTTCCAGCGAAGTCGCCTATTCGCCGAGGCCATAGCAGGGATGCGAGTTCCCGGCCAGCGCAGCCGATGGTGGGACGTGGGCAGGGCGCTCCCACAGGCGCGAACCCGAATTCCAGCCACACGCGCCGTGCTTGCCTTCTGGATTCCGGGTTCGACGCTTCGCGTCGCCCCGGAATGACGACCGAGAGATGGAAAACAAAAACAAAATGGCCGGCGCGAGGCCGGCCATTTCAAATCCTGTAAACCCGTAAAACCGGAAAGCGCTTACTCGGCCGCCTGCTTGGCGCTGCTGCCGTGCTCCGACACGAGATAGTCCATCGCCGCCTGCGTGCCGCCCTTCTTGAACGGAACGCCGGCGAGCGACAGCGCCATTTCGGTGATGCCCAGCGCGCCGATCAGCGTGCCCTCGTTGATGTCGCCGAGGTGGCCGATGCGGAAGTACTTGCCGGAATAGGGGCCGAAGCTCGCACCGTAGGAGATGTTGAACGTCTCCAGCGCCAGCGCCCGGAACTTGTCAGCGTCGTGACCTTCGGGCAGCAGAATGGCGGTGATCGTCGGCGAATACTGCGCGGCGTTCTTGTTGAGGTTCTCGAGACCCCAGGCCTTCACCGCGCGGCGCGTCGCTTCCGCGAGGCGCTCGTGGCGGGCGAACACGTTGTCGAGCCCTTCCTCGTGCAGCATGTCGATGCCGACCGAGAGGCCGTACAGCATCTGCGTCGCCGGTGTGTAGGGGAAGAAGCCCTGCTTGTTCATGTTGAGCATGTCGTCCCACGCGAAGAACGACTTCGGCAGCTTCGAGGTCTTGTTGGCGGCGAGCGCCTTGTCGCTGATGGCGTTGAACGACATGCCGGGCGGCAGCATCAGGCCCTTCTGCGCACCGCCGACGGAGACGTCGACGCCCCATTCGTCATGCCGGTAGTCGGCCGAGGCGAGCGAGGAGATGGTGTCCACCATCAGCAGCGCCGGATGGCCGGCGGCGTCGATGGCCTTGCGGATCTCGGCGATCGGGGTCAGCGCGCCGGTCGAGGTCTCATTGTGTAGCACGCAGACGGCCTTGATGTCCTTGGCCTTGTCGTCGCGCAGGTGCGCCTCGACCGCCTTCACATCGACGCCCTGGCGCCAGTCGCTGGTGATGAATTCGGGCTTGAGGCCGATGCGCTCGGCCATCTTCTTCCACAGCGTCGCGAACTGGCCGGTCTCGACCATCAGCACCTTGTCGCCGGGCGACAAAGTGTTAACCAAAGCCGCTTCCCAGGCGCCGGTGCCGGTCGCCGTGTAGATGATGACGGGGTTGGTGGTCTTGAAGATGGTTTTGATGCCGTCCAGGCACTTGCGCGCCAGCTTGCCGAATTCCGGGCCGCGGTGGTCGATGAGCGGGTTGTCGATCGCCCGCGCCACGCGATCGGGCACCGTCGTGGGCCCCGGAATTTGCAGGAAATGACGCCCCACCGAACGCGAGGAATTCTTAGCCATTGCAGTCGCTCCTAAACGCGGCTTTCAAGGGATTTTTCGTGGGCTTATCCACGGCCCGTCCCAGCCTGGGAGCGGCGCTTGTGGCGTTGAACTATGAATGCAACATTGCGGTCAAGCGGTTTTCGGCAAAGTGATCATGCTTATGATGTATGGCCCAAGTGGCGCACGACAAGGACGCAGGCCGTGGCGGTCGTAAGGCCCGGGTTGGAGCGACGCCTTCGGGCGGAAATCACCGGTGATGTGAGTTTCGACCCCTTCACCCGCGGCCGCTATGCGACCGACGCGTCGCATTATCAGATCACGCCGCTGGGCGTGGTCGCGCCCCGCACGATTGAAGAGGCCGATCGGGCCATAGCCATTGCCCGCGCAGAGAAGATCACCGTTCTGGCGCGCGGCGGCGGCACCTCCCAGTGCGGCCAGACTGTCGGCGAATCGCTGGTCGTCGACTGCTCGAAATATCTCAATCGCATCCTCGATCTCGACATTCGCCGGGCGCGCTGCACCGTGGAGCCCGGCATCGTGCTCGACGACCTCAACCGGCAGCTAAAAGCCCATGGGCTCTGGTTCCCGGTCGATATCTCCACGTCCTCCCGCGCCACCATCGGCGGCATGGCCGGCAACAATTCCTGCGGCGGCCGCTCGATGCGCTACGGCACCACGCGCGACAACGTGATCTCCATCGAGGCGATCATGGCCGACGGCACGCTCGGCCATTTCGGCCGCATCGGCGGCAGTCCGGATGACGTGCCGGCGCCGCTGCGCCCCCTCGCCAAGGACCTGCTGGCGATCGGCGCGCGTGAGGCGGCCGAGATCGAAGCGCGTTTCCCCAAGGTCCAGCGCCGCGTCGGCGGCTACAATCTCGATGCGCTGGTGCCGGGCAAGAACGACGTCAACCTGGCGCATGTGCTGGTCGGCTCCGAGGGCACGCTCGGCTTCTCCACGCGTATCGAACTCAAGCTGTCGCCGCTGCTCGGCCGCCGTGCGGTCGGCGCCTGTCACTTCGGAAGCTTCTACGAGGCGATGAACGCGGCGCAGCACCTGGTGCGCTTGAAGCCGATCGCGGTCGAGTTGATCGACCGCACCATGATCGAGCTCGCGCGCAAGATACCGATCTTCCAGCCGACGCTGGAGCGGTTCGTGCGCGAGACGCCGGAAGCCGTTTTGCTGGTCGAGTTCGGCGAGGACGATCACGAACAGAATCTGCGGCTGCTGCGACAGCTCAAGGAGACGATGGGCGATCTCGGCTTTGGCTGGGACAAACACGGCGCCAAATGGGGCGGCGTGGTCGAGGTGCTCAATCCCGAACTGCAGGCGGCGATCACCGAGGTGCGCACCTCGGGCCTCAACATCATGATGTCGATGAAGGAGTCCGGGAAGCCGGTGTCCTTCGTCGAGGATTGCGCGGTGCCGCTCGAGCATCTCGCCGACTACACGACGCGGCTCACCGAGATCTTCGAGCGCAACGGTACGCGCGGCACCTGGTACGCGCATGCCGGGTCCGGCTGCCTGCACGTGCGGCCGATCCTGAACCTGCGTCAGGAGAAAGACGTCCATGCCATGCGCGCGATCGCCGAAGAGGCCTTCGCCATGGTGCGCGAATACAAAGGCTCGCATTCCGGCTAGCACGGCGACGGCCTCGTGCGTTCGGAATTCAACGAGCCGATGTTCGGCTCGCGCCTCGCGCGGGCGTTCGAGGAGGTGAAGGACCGCTTCGATCCGAACGGCCTCTACAATCCGGGCAAGGTGGTGCGGCCGCCGAAGTTCGATGATCGCAGTCTGTTTCGCTACAAGCCGGGCTATCACGGCGAAGACTTCAAGACGCATCTCGACTGGTCCGCTTATCCGGGTGCCGGCGGCGGTTTCCAGGGCGCGGTCGAGATGTGCAACAACAACGGCGCCTTCCGCAAATTGGCCGGCGGCGCCATGTGCCCGAGCTATCGCGTCACCCGCGACGAACGTGACGTCACGCGCGGCCGCGCCAACACGCTGCGGCTCGCGGTCAGCGGACAGCTCGGCCCGGACGCGCTCGCGTCCGACGAGATGGCGGGGACGCTGAAGCTGTGCGTCTCCTGCAAGGCGTGCCGGCGCGAGTGCCCGACCGGCGTGGACATGGCGCGCATGAAGATCGAGGTGCAGGCCGCGCGTGCGGCGAAGCACGGTCTGTCGCTGCATGACCGGCTGATCGGCTACCTGCCGCGCTACGCACCCTTCGCCGCGCGGCATCCGTATCTGTTCAATCTGCGCAACGACAGCCCGACGCTGCGCCGCGTCTCCGATCGCTTCGCGGGTTTCTCGGATAAGCGCAGCCTGCCCAAGTGGCGCGAGGACATTTATCGCGACCGCTCCGACTGGCGTTACAAGAGCCTCGCCGACAAGACGCCCACGCGTGAGGTCGTGCTCTTTGCCGACACCTTCAATCGGTATTTCGAAGGCGAGAACCTCGACGCCGCCATGAGCGTGCTCGTCGCCGGCGGCTATCGCGTGCACGCGGCGCTGCCGCAGGACGACAACGATCGTCCGCTCTGCTGCGGGCGCACGTTCCTATCCGTCGGCCTGGTCGACGAGGCGAAGCGCGAGATGCAGCGCACGCTCGACGCGCTGGCGCCTTACGTGAAGCGCGGTATTCCGGTAATCGGCCTCGAGCCGAGCTGCCTGTTCTCGTTCCGCGACGAGTTGCCGGCGCTGCTCAAGGGCGATGCGGCCGACGCGCTCGCGGCGAATTCGCTGCTGCTCGAGGAGTTCCTCGCGCGCGAGCAGAAGGCGGGCACGCTCGATCTTCCGCTTGGAGCTTTGCCGAAGAAGGCGCTGCTGCACGGCCATTGCCATCAGAAGGCTTTCGCCGCCATGGGCGCGGTCGAGAGCGTGCTGAAGCTGGTGCCGGAGCTCGCGGTCGAAACCGTTGAATCCAGTTGCTGCGGCATGGCCGGCAGCTTCGGCTACGACTCGGCGACCATCGACGTCTCGCTCAAGATGGGCGAGCTGTCGCTCTTGCCTGCGGTGCGCAAGGCGCCGGACGACGCGCTGATCGTCGCGGATGGGACGTCTTGCCGGCACCAGATCCATGATGGCGCCGAACGTGATGCTCTGCATGTCGCGCGCGTGCTCGACATGAGCATCGCCGCAGGTCGCTGACTACCTCCACGCTAAACGTCTTCGCATAAAGTCTGATGCATTTACGGCGTGGAGCGCGGTGAACAACGCGCCGTCGCTCATGTTGTGACATCCTTTTGCCGCTTGCCTCTGCATAGTGCGATTCAGTCATGCAGCGCGGAGGGCGACGATGGCAGGCGTTTTCGACGTCCAGGGGTTCGGCGTCCTGTCGGACTATAATGGCGCGCTCGTCACCACTGCCGCGAAGTCGGCCATGCAGGACATCGCGGGCACCGGCGCCAACTCCATAGAGCTTGCGCCGCGCATCTTTATGTCCACGCGGACGTCGAACAATGTTCTCGACGTCAAGGAGAAGACTGAGAGCGACGCAAATATCGCCACGGCAATTGCCGATGCCCACGCGCACGGACTATCGGTCCTGCTTAAACCGATGCTGTCGGGTCTCGACGGAACCGTCGCGTCGGATCTCGCGCCGTCCAATGCGGCTGCGTTCTTTTCGTCCTACAAAGCCCAGATGGTCGACTTCGCCCGCGTCGCGCAGCAGGCGCATGCGGATTCGTTCTCGATCGGAAACGAACTGAGCGAACTGACCGGCCCGCAATACCGCTCGTACTGGGTCGACCTCATTCATGCGGTGCGCCAAGTTTACCATGGTCCCATCACCTATTCGGCGGCAACGGATGAAGCCGGCCACGTGAGCTTCTGGGACCAGGTCAATGAGATCGGCGTCAACGCCTATCCGCCGTTGACCGCGAAGTCGAACCCGACTGTCGATCAGATGGTCCACGCGTGGAACAGCGTTCCGGAAGACCCGTATTGGGCGAACGCGTTTGATCATAAGTCGCCGGTCGACTTCTTCCATTCGCTGGCGACCGAGTACGGCAAGCAGGTGCTGTTCACCGAGACCGGTTACCGCAGCGTCGACGGCACCAACATCAATCCGGGCAATCCAAGCGGCAACACGCCGGATGCGCACGAGCAGGCGGACGCTTTCAAAGCGTTCTTTCAGGTGTGGAGCGCGGAAGGCGGAAGCTGGTTCAAGGGCGCCGAGATCTGGCAATGGGACGCAGACAACGCCGTTTCGCCGACCGGCTATTCGCCGATGGGCAAGCCGGCGGAGTCGCTCATCACCGACTGGTTCACCGGCCACGAGCACGCGGCGCCTTTGACGATGACCGGGTCACCGGCGGCCGATGTGATCGATAGCGGTAGCGGAAATGACTCGATCTCAGGCGGTCTTGGAAACGATACGATCCTGGGCGGCGCTGGAAACGATGTGATCCGCGGAGGTCCCGACGCCATCGCCAAGCTGGCGGATACGACCGTCACGGTGACGGGCTTTGGCCCGGTCGTTGACGGCGAGGGCCCGAAGATGAACCTGCTGATCAACGGGAAACAGGTCGGCAGCACGGTTGAATTCCACAACGCAGCCGATTCGACCGGCTACCAGACTTTCACATTCAAGTTTCAGAATCCGGACAAGGTGTCGAGCCTGGATCTTTCATTCATCAACGACCTCGCCAATGCGCACGGTGACCGCAACCTCTTCATCGAGGGCGTCACCGTGAACGGCAAGACGCTTGATGCGGCGGATGGCTCGCCGAACACATGGCACCTCGATAGCAATGGGTCCATCCACTATGACATGAGCGGCCATCAGGATCTGTTCTTCGGCTCAACCACCGACAATGACAAAATCAACGGCGGCCCGGGCAATGATTATCTGATCGGCGGCGCCGGGAGTGACACCTTCGAGTTCGCACCGGGCTTCGGCAAGGACGTCATTGCCGACTTTCAGCCGGCCGGCACCGCGCATGACGTCATCCAGCTCGATCACACGGTGTTTCCGAACTTCCAAGCCGTGCAGGCGCACATGGCGCAGGCCGGCGGCAACGTCGTCATCACGGCCGATGCCCACGACACGATCCAGATCGACAATACAAGCAAGGCGAATCTCAACTCGGGCGACTTCCACTTCGTCTGAGGCGCAGGCGCTTTGGCGGCACGCCGCCTGAGATATTTCTCCGCGTCTCCGGCCGGCCCGCAACGCAGGCTTGCACTCCCGCGCTACATCCGCACAATAGGCGAATAACAAGGTCGGCACGACTCATCGAAGCCGGCCCGGATAGGGAGGATGCACATGAGGAAGCTTATACTCGCCGGCGCGGCGATGGCCGCGGCGCTGGCCGGCGCGCCGGCCATGGCCTGGGAGCCGACCAAGCCAGTGGAAATCGTCGTCGCCGCCGGCGCCGGCGGCGCCTCGGATCAGATGGCGCGCATGATCCAGGCCGCCATCCAGAAGCACAATCTGATGAAGGCGCCGATGGTCGTGTCGCTCAAGGGCGGCGCCTCAGGCGCTGAAGCCTTGATGTACATGAAGTCGAGCGAAGGCGATCCGAACAAGGTGCTGATCGCTTATTCGCTCATCTACATGCTGCCGTTGTCGGCGAAGATTCCGTTCGACTGGCGCGAGCTGTCGCCGGTGGCCGTGATCGCGATGGATCAATTCGTACTGTGGGACAACACGACGTTGCCCTACAAGAACGTGAAGGAGTTCATCGACGCGGCCAAGACCGCCAGTCCGGTCTTCAAGATGGGCGGCACCGGCTCCAAGCGCGAGGACCACGTGCTCACCGTCTTCATCGAGAAGAAGACCGGCGCCAAGTTCGCTTATCTGCCGTACAAGTCGGGCGGCGAAGCGGCGACGCAATTGGTCGGCAACCACACCGCGTCCAACGTGAACAATCCGTCGGAAAATCTTGAAGTGTGGCGCGCCGGACAGGTGCGCGCGCTGTGCGTCTTCGACAAGGAGCGCATCTCCTACACGTCCAAGGTCACCGACTCGCAGACCTGGAACGACATCCCGACCTGCAAGGAGGAAGGCCTCGACGTGCAGTACCTGATGCTGCGCGCCATGTTCCTGCCGGGCAAAGTGACGCCGGAGCAGACAGCGTTCTATGTCGATCTGTTCAAGAAGGTGTCGGAGACGCCCGAGTACAAGGATTACATGGAGAAGCAGGCGCTCAAGCCGATCTTCCTCACCGGCAATGACATGGTGAAGTTCCTTGAGGAAGACGACAAGCTCAACGAAGGCCTGATGACCGAAGCCGGCTTCGTGGCGAAGTGACAAAAGCGGTCATTCCGGGACGTCCGCCGAAGCCCGCAGGGCGAAGGCGGACGAACCCGGAATCCAGAGCCACGCGTCATGCCTCCATCTGGATTCCGGGTCCGGCGCTTCGCGCCGTCCCGGAATGACGAGCAAGGAACCCCATGTCCTCCTCCGAACCTGAAATCGCCGTAGACGATCCGACCGCGCCGGCCGCCGACTCGCCGCCTGTCGCTGCCACGCGCACGGTCGAAGCGATCGTCTATGTCCTGTTGCTGGCGCTCGCCGCGCTGCTTGCCTTCGACAATATGCGCACCGGCGCGGGCTGGGCGTCGGACGGCCCGCAGGCCGGTTACTTCCCGTTCTATCTCTCGATCATTCTTGCGTTGGCGAGCCTCTACGGCCTCGGCACGATCATCTTCGGCCGTGTGGCCGCGGGCGAGACCTTCGTCACACGCGATCAGCTCCGCCGCGTGTTGCAGGTTTTCTTCCCGACGCTGCTGTTCTGCCTGTTCACCCAATGGCTCGGCCTCTACGTCGCGAGCTTTTTGCTGATCGCGGGCTTCATGCGCATGGTCGGCCGTATTTCCTGGTGGGTGTCGCTGCTCACGGCGTTCGTCTTTTCGATCGTCATGTTCGTCACCTTCGAAATCGCGTTCGACGTCATCATGCCGAAGGGGCCGGTCGAAGCCCTGTTCGGATACTGAGGTTCACAATGGAAGCGTTCGGCCTTCTCATTCACGGCTTCGCGGTCCTGATGACCTGGAAGATCATCGCCTTGATGATGGTCGGACTGGTGCTCGGCATTTTCGTGGGCGTTCTTCCGGGCCTGGGCGGGCCGAACGGCGTAGCCATTCTGCTGCCGCTCACCTTCACGATGGACCCGACCTCGGCCATCGTGATGCTGTCGTCGATCTATTGGGGCGCGCTGTTCGGCGGGGCGATTACCTCGATCCTGTTCAATATCCCCGGCGAGGCCTGGTCGGTGGCGACGACCTTCGACGGCTATCCCATGGCGCAGCAGGGCAAGGCCGCGGAAGCGCTCACCGCGGCATTCACCTCCTCGTTCATCGGCTCGCTGTTCGCCGTGCTTCTCATCACGTTCCTGGCGCCGGGCATCGCCTCGTTTGCATTAAGATTCGGGCCGCCGGAATTCTTCGCGGTGTATTTTCTGACGTTCTGCTCCTTCGTGGGCCTTGGCCGCGAGGCCAAGCACAAGACCGTCATCTCCATGGCGCTCGGCCTGCTGCTGGCCGGCGTCGGCATGGATACCGTCTCCGGCCAGTTGCGCATGACGTTCGGCTTCAGCGACCTGTTGCGCGGCATCAACTTCCTGGTCGCGGTGATCGGACTGTTCGGGATCAGCGAGATCCTCCTCACCATGGAGGAGCGCCTTGCGCTGCGCGGCCATGCGGCGCGCATCAGCCTGCGCGTGCTGTGGTCCGTGTGGAAGGACATGCCGCGCTACTGGGTGACGCTGCTGCGGTCCTCGGTCATCGGCGCGTGGCTCGGCATCACGCCGGGCGGCGCCATCGCCGCGTCCTTCATGGGCTACAATCTCGCCAAGCGGTTTTCAAAGGATCCCGAAAGCTTCGGCAAAGGCCGCATCGAGGGCGTGTTCGCACCGGAGACGGCGGCGCACGCGTCCGGTACCGCGGCGCTGCTGCCGATGCTGGCGTTGGGAATCCCCGGTTCGGGCACGGCGGCCATCCTGCTCGGCGGCTTGATGGTCTGGGGCCTCAATCCGGGCCCGCTGCTGTTCGTCGAGCACAAGGATTTCGTCTGGGGCCTGATCGCCTCGATGTATCTCGGCAACATCGTTGGCCTCGTCATGGTGCTCTCGACCGTGCCGATCTTCGCCGCGGTGCTGCGCGTGCCCTTCGCCGCCATCGCGCCGATGATCGTCGTGTCCTGCGCGATCGGCGCCTACGCCATCCAGAACGCGATGTTCGACATCTGGCTGATGCTGGTGTTCGGCGTGGTCGGCTACGTGTTCAAGAAGATCGGCATTCCGCTGGCGCCGTTCACGCTGGCGCTGGTGCTCGGCAGCCGCGCCGAAGATGCCTTTCGGCTGTCGATGATCGGTGCCGACGGGGACTTGCGCGTGTTCTGGTCGAACCCGCTGGTCGGCTCCATCACCACACTGGCGATCATCCTGCTGTTCTGGCCGCTGATCGGCCGCGCGGTCTCGGCCGTCATGGCGCAGGTGCGGGGCAAGGCCGTGACCCAGTCGGGAGGCTAGAATCGCACATTGAGCCCCAGCGTGAACCAGTTCGCGTTCTCGCCGCCGACATTGCGTCCATAGATGAGGTCGATGTCGAAATTATCCTTCGGGGTGACGCGCAGGCCGAGTTGCGCGCGCGGCTCGGTGACGCCAATTGGATCGACAGTCGGCCCGGCCAAGCCGAACGCTTCGCCGATCAGCGTAACGGGTTTTACAAAATTCCACTCGAAGCCGCCGCCCCAGTAAACATCGTCCACGCGGTTCACGCCGTCACTTTGCCAGCCCACGTTCAGGTTGATGCGAAAATTGTCGTTCAGCTGGAACGTGAGCGGCACAAAGAGCATATTGTAAAGGTATTGCCCCGTGGCACCGTCCCAGGCCGGCTGATCAACGAGGCCTATGCCGATTTTTCCGGTTTCAACCGGCAGGATGTTGATCTTTATCTTCGGGCCCACCTGGGTTTGCCAGACATCGTCGCTGCGCACGCGGGCAAAGCTGCCGGTCACCTCCATGGGAATTCCAAGTTGCACCACGCAGGAGGGCTGCGTGATCGCCTGCAGGTCATGATTGCTGGCGAGCGCGATCCAGGATTCGACCTTGCATTCACCAGGCTTGGCGATCTCGGCATCGTCGACGACGAAAGCGCCACCGGCGGCGTAGGCCGAGGCGGGCGCGAGCATGACGAGCCACAGCGCGGCCCAAAACCGCGCTGGCGCGGCTTTTCGTGCACAGGATGCCTGAAGCGGCCGCGAGCAGGATTGGCCGTGCATTGTCGCTGCCCTGTCCCCCCGAGACGACGCGCGAAGCGGACCGATCTACCCTTGGATCGCACGATTGGGCAAGACTGTCCCGTAAGTTGGAACGACTAAAATGAACTTGTGTCACAGAAATGCCCCGCCTGAACCGAGCCTCAGACGTTTCAAAGAAAGTTCAGACCTCGCGCATTGAGGCGGGGGTGGCCTTCGCCGCTCGGCGATGACAGAGTGAAACAATGAAGAAGACCGCGCTATCGTTCGTCATTCTCGCTGCGGCGCTTGGCGCCGCTCAGGCCCAGCAGCTCGACAAGGTGCGCTTCGCCACCAATTGGGTCGCCGAGCCGGAGCAGGGCGGCTACTACCAGGCGCTCGCCGACGGCACCTACAAGAAATACGGGCTGGACGTGACCATCGTCCCGGGCGGCCCGAACGTGAACAACCGCATCCTGCTCCCCGTCGGCAAGATCGACTTCTACATGAGCGCCAACACGCTCCAGTCGTTCGACGCGGTCGAGCAGAACATCCCGACGGTCGCCGTGGCGGCGAGCTTCCAGAAGGATCCGCAGGTGCTGATCGCGCATCCTGGCACGGCGGAAAAGCTCGAAGATCTCAAGAAGCTGACGCTGTTCCTGTCCAAGGAATCCATGACCGGCCTGTTCCTGTGGCTGAAAGCCGACTTCGGTTTCAGCGACTCACAGGTGAAGCCCTATACTTTCAACGCTCAGCCGTTCCTTGCCGACAAGAACTCGGCGATGCAGGGTTATGTCACCTCCGAGCCTTACGCCATCGAGCAGCAGGGCGGCTTCAAGCCGAAGGTGTTCCTGCTCGCCGACCACGGTTTCAACAGCTACTCGACGTTGATCGAGACGCGCCGCGATCTGGTCGAGAAACGGCCCGATCTGGTGCAGCGCTTCGTCGACGCCTCGGCCATCGGCTGGTATCATTACATTTACGGCGACAGCCGGCCGGGCAATGCACTGATCAAGCAGCAGAACCCGGAGATGACCGACGCGCTGCTCGCCTATTCCATCGCCAAGATGAAGGAATACGGCATCGTCGATTCCGGCGATGCGGTGAAGCTCGGCATCGGGGCCATGACCGACGCGCACATGAAGAGCTTCTTCGACAAGATGGTGCACGCCGGCGTGGTCAAGGCCGGGCTCGATTACAAGCGCGCGTACACGCTGCAATTCGTCAACAAGGGCGTCGGGGTGGATTTGCGGCCGAAGAACTAAGGCTGTCATCGCCCGGCTTGACCGGGCGATCCAGTAACCCCAATCATGAATAAATGAAGCACCGGCCCATTGCGCTCCGCCGGTGGTTACTGAATCCCCGCTTTCGCGGGGATGACAGCGGGGATTCGTGACCGTTTCCGATCATCCATCACCCATCGTCTCCCTCCGCGACGTCGGCAAAACGTTCGAGAGCGGCACGGTCGCCCTCGGCAAGTTCGATCTCGATGTGCGCGACGGCGAGTTCGTGTCGCTGCTCGGGCCGTCCGGTTGCGGCAAGTCGACGGCGCTGCGCATCATCGCCGGCTTGAGCACCGCATCCACAGGCACGGTCGATTGGCCGGCGGGGCAGGGCGCAGGGCTGGGCGATATCGGCTTTGTGTTTCAGGAGCCGACGCTGATGCCCTGGACCACGGTCGCCGCCAATGTGCGGCTGCCGCTCGAGCTTGCCCATGCCGACAGCGGGCGCGCGGACGCCGCTGTGCGCCAGGCACTCGCGCGCGTGGGACTGAGCGAATTCGCGCAAGCCTATCCGCGCGAGCTGTCCGGCGGCATGAAGATGCGCGCCTCGATTGCGCGGGCGCTCGCCACCGAACCGCGTCTCTTGCTGATGGACGAGCCTTTCGCCGCGCTCGACGAGATCACGCGCTTCAAGCTCAACAATGATCTCCTCGCCGTCTGGCAGGAGATGCGCCGCACGGTCATCTTCGTCACGCACTCGGTGTTCGAGTCGGTCTATCTCTCGCAGCGCATCGTGGTGATGACGCCGCGCCCCGGCCGGGTGTTCGCCGAGATCGCCGTCGATGCTCATTATCCGCGCGACGAGAGCTTCCGCACGTCAGCCGAATATGCCGCGCAGTGCCGGCGCGTGTCCGAGGCGCTGGGTGAGGCGATGGCGACGGAGAAGACTGTATGATTGCCGCGCCACAAACTCTCTTGCCTCCCCCCTTGCGGGGGAGTTCGACGCGCGAAGCGCGTCGGGAGGGGGGTAATCGAAATTCTTGCGTAATGCTCCGACCCCCCTCCCTAACCCTCCCCCGCAAGGGGGGAGGGAATAGGCCGTGCTGGGAGCGACGCCGATGATCAGCGCGCGCGCCCTTCGCGTCGTCCTCCCGATCATTGTGCTCGCGCTCGTCGTGGCGTGCTGGGACATCGTGGTGCGCGTCTTCGCCATCCCGCCTTACGTCCTTCCGGCTCCGGGCGTCGTCTTGGCGACGCTGATTTCCGACGGCGGGTTGCTATGGGACTCGCTGCTGGTGACGCTCAGCATCACCTTGCAGGGCTTCGTGCTCGCCGCCGTCGGCGGCATCGTGCTGGCAGTCGCCTTCAGCCAATGGCGGCTCATTGAATACTCGTTCTATCCTTATGCGGTCATTTTGCAGGTGACGCCGGTCGTCGCCATTGCGCCGCTCTTGCTGATCTATCTGCCGCAGCCGCTGGCCGTGCTCGCCTGCGCCTGGATCGTGGCCTTCTTCCCGGTGCTCGCCAACACCACGCTCGGCCTCAATTCGGTCGATCACAATCTGCTGGCGTTGTTCGAACTCTACAAAGCCTCGCGCTGGCAAATTCTGTGGCGCCTGAAACTGCCGGCGGCGTTGCCGCAGATGCTCGCCGGGCTGCGCATCGCCGGCGGCCTGTCGCTGATCGGCGCCGTGGTGGCTGAAATCGCAGCGGGCTCGGCCGGCGCGGGCTCGGGGCTCGCCTATCGCATTGCCGAGTCGGGCTACCGGCTCAACATCCCGCGCATGTTCGCGGCGTTATTGCTTTTGTCGCTCGCGGGTGTGGCGATCTTTTTCGTCTTGTCGGCGCTCTCGTACTTTGCGCTGCGCCACTGGCACGAGAGCGCGATCAAGCGCGAGCGTTAGAGCGCATGAAGGTACCGGTTTTCGGACAAGATCATGCGCTTTAAAAAGAATATTGCGTGACGATCCCGAGCAGCGCCATCACGACAATGACCTCGATCAGGCTGCGGTGGAATCGGAACGCCATGAGCGCCGCGGTCGCCGCAAGCACGGCGGCATGCGTATCGAGCGCGTTCGGATCGAAGGCGTACCAGCGCAATGGTCCCGCATGCTGTTCGGTTACCGTGCCGAACAGCACATGCAGCGCGAACCAGACCGACAGATTGAGGATCACGCCGACCACGGCGGCAGTGATCGCAGCCAGCGCGCCGGAAAGCTGACGGTTCGCGCGCAGCCGCTCGACGAACGGGGCGCCGGCAAAAATCCACAGCATGGATGGTACGAACGTCACCCAGGTCGTCATGGCGGCGCCAAGCAGGCCGGCAATGATGGGCGTGAAGGGCGCGCCATTGCGGAACGCGGCAAGGAAACCGACGAATTGGGTGACGAGGATCAGCGGTCCCGGCGTGGTCTCGGCAAGGCCGAGCCCGTCCACCATCTCCGGCGCCGTCATCCATCGGTAAGTCTCGACCGCCTGCTGCGCCATGTAGGCGAGCAGTGCGTAGGCGCCGCCGAAACTCACGACCGAAAGTTTGGAGAAAAAGATACCGATGCTGACGAGCACGTGGTGCGGGCCGAAGACGAGCGCGGCGAGCGCCACCGGCGCCCACCACGCGATCACGCCGATCGTCGATGCAACGGCGAACTGCCGCCATCGTCCCTTCGCCGGTGGCGGCACGCTTTCGGTCATCTCGGTGAGGCCGAGTTGTTCAGGCGACCGGCGTGCGACGACGTAGCCGATGAGCGCCGCCGCCGCCACGATCAGCGGAAACGGCAGCGCCAGAAAAAAGATGCCGACGAAGGCCGCAGCCGCCAGTCCGAGCAGCACGCCGCTTTTCAGCGCGCGCTTGCCGATGCGAATGAGCGCCTCGACAACGATCACCAGCACCGCCGCCTTGATGCCGAACAGCGCTCCGTCTACCGCCGAGATCCCGCGCCCAAGCGCATAGAGCAGGCTCAGGCCGAGCATGACGAAGGCGCCCGGCAGGATGAACAGGATGCCGGCGGCGAGGCCGCCGCGTACGCCATGCAGCAGCCAGCCGAGATAGGTCGCGAGCTTCTGCGCCTCGGGGCCCGGCAGCAGCATGCAGAAATTGAGCGCGTGCAGGAAGCGGGCCTCCTCGACCCACTTCTTTTCGTCGACGACCACGCGGTGCATCAAGGCGATCTGCCCCGCCGGTCCGCCGAAATTGATGCACCCGATCTTCAGCCAGGTCCTGAACGCTTCGCCGAAGCTCGGCTTGACGGTCGATTCAATGGTCGTCATGCGTCCTCATGCTGCCTTCACGGGCCAATTGTGCCGTTCGTCGGCGGCAAAGCGCAGCCACGCGAACAAGGCATCATAGATGACGAAGCCGCGTTGCAGCAGCCCATGATCGTCGTCGCCGGCCAGCGCCGAGAGCCCGAGCGAGACCGCGTGCAGCCCCGCCGCCTCCGGTGCGAGGTCCGGCCGTGCCGTATCGGCGCCGCGCACGATCAGCGCGAGCCGCGCCAACGACGGCTCATCCTCCAGCCCGAACAGCTTCAACATGGTGTCGAAGCTGCAGCGCTCGCCCACGTGGCTCAGCTCGACATCCTTGATGTCGAAGGGCACACCACCGCTCTCGCGCGCGACGGCCACGACCTCGTCCGGATCGACGAACAGCACGCGCGCCTGCGGATCGAGGAAGCGCCGGATCAGCCATGGACAGGCGACGCGGTCGATCTTCGGCCGCCGCCGCGTCACCCACAGGCTCGGCCGTTCCGGCGCGATGCGATCGAGCTCAGGTTTGGCGACGAATGGCAGGCCGTCCGCAGCCCAGCCCTCGTAGCCTCCGGCGAGAACCTGCGCATCGAAACCGTCGGCGCGCAGGTGCGCCGCCGCCGTCTGGCTCAACTCATGACCGGCTTTACAGGCGACCACGACGGGCTGCGTGACATCGAGTTCGTCCGACCATTGCCATGCCTTGCCGGCATCGCGCCACAGCGCGCCGGGCAGCATCCGTGGCGATTGCGCGAAAACGTCGGCGCGGCGGACGTCGATGATCTGCGGCGCGGCAGACGTCGCGATAGAATTCCAGAGGTCTCGCGGGGAGATGAAATAGTCAAGCATAGGCCCCCTCCGTCAACGAAGGAGGCGGTGCTTGGGCTCCATGAACATCCGGAGAGCCTTGACATGCGGGGCGACCGCCGCAGGCCCCACGAATTGGATGCTAGTTTAATGCAGCGGCACGATCAACGACAATCCGGATAAGAACAACAGGACAAGAATGATCTTGCGGAACGTGAGATCATCGAGCTTTCCATAGAGCTTGAGGCCTAGCCAGGCGCCGGCAATCAACGCAGGCAGCGCCAGCGCGTAAAGCCTCAGGGTTTCGACGCTGAATACGCCGGCAACGCCGAACGAAATGGCACTCATCACGAAGGTCGCGAACATCACCGGCTGAAAGACGGCGCGTTGCGCGTCCTTTTTTTCCCCGCGCAATTGGCACCAGATCGTCACCGCGATACCGCCCAGCCCCGTGAGCCCGCCGATAAGGCCGTTCGCGACGCCAACGCCAAAGTCGGCCGGCACGCTGCCCTGAACCGGTTTAACCGCCGGCCGGATGAGACTGTAGAGACTGTAGATCAGCAGCAGAACGCCGATCGCGAGGCGAAGCGTGCTCTGATTGACCATTGCCAGCAGAGCGGTGCCGGCCGGAACGCCGAGCGCGCCGCCGATGATGAAAGGGGACACGGCCCGCCAGTTTATGGCGTGGCGCACCCGCCAGATGCCGGAGCCTTGCGTGACGAGTCCGCACAGCACGATCAGCAGCGCGTTCTGCTCCGGCGCAATGATGTGCAGCCATACGCCGGAGACCACGAGGCCCATGGCGAAGCCCGACAGGCCGGAGGTCAGGCCGCCAAAAAAAGCAGCTGCGAGAAAGAGCGTCAAAGTCAAAGCAGTCATAGCGGTCGCTCCCAAAGCCGAAAGGGCGCAGCGCTTGGATAAACATCTGACGGGGAGGCGGCATGGTCCCCGAACGTTGCCATGTCTTGAGAGGGTTAGCGCGCAAACAGCATGTGTCCCCTCCGCAGGCGAAGGAGACGGTGCTTGGGCTCAATGAGCGTTCGGAGAGCCTTGGGAAATGCGGGGCGACCGCCGCAGGCCCCGCACTGCGAATGCTAGTCCAATGGATCGGCGCGATCAATGCCGGACCGGGCATGACGCGTCGGGCCGGAACGCCCCTTTGCATCCTTCAATCCCGGTATATCGTTGCGCCAGGCGCGCTCCACACCGCATCAGAAGGTGACCGGCCCGCCTGGGGAGGATTTCGAAATGACCAATACGATCGATCTCGGCGGACGTCATGCGGTTGTCACCGGCGGCGCGCAAGGAATCGGCCGCGCCATCGTCGAGCGTTTTCTCGACTCCGGTGCGGCGGTGGCGATCTGGGATCGCGATCTCGCGCTGGCGCAGAAGACCGCGCAGGAGCTCAAATCCCGTGGCCGCGTTGCCGTCATTGCCGTCGATGTCACGGATTACGGTGACGTCGAAGGCGCGCGCGAGGCCACGCTCGCGGATTTCGAGCGTATCGATATTCTCGTGAACAATGCGGGCATCGCCGGGCCGAACGTGCAGACCTGGGAATACCCGCTCGAAGCCTGGCGCGACGTCCTGTCGATCAATCTTAACGGCCCGTTCCATTGCTGCCGCGCGGTGGCGCCGGTGATGATCGCGCAGAACTACGGCCGCATCGTCAACATCGCCTCTATCGCCGGCAAGGAGGGCAACCCGAATGCGCCGGCCTATTCCGCCTCGAAGGCCGGCGTGATCGCGCTGACCAAGTCGCTCGGCAAGGAGCTCGCGTCCTACGACATCTCGGTGAATTGTCTGACGCCGGCAGCGGCGCGGACGGCGATCTTCGACCAGATGACGCAAGCGCACGTCGATTTCATGCTGTCGAAAATACCGCGCAATCGCTTCGTGACCGTGGACGAGATCGCGGCGCTTGCCGCCTTCTGCGCCTCGGCCGAATGCTCGTTCACGACCGGCGCGGTGTTCGACATTTCCGGCGGACGGGCGACCTATTGACCGACTTGGGGCTCCAGCGCCGGCAACGCCTCCTCGGCATCGGCCTGATGTGCGCCGCGGTCGCGCAGTTCGCCTGCCTCGACACGACGGCGAAATATCTCAGCACCGAGATGGATTCGCTGGAGATCGTCTGGGCCCGCTACACCTTTGCCTTCCTGCTCACGGCCGTGGTCTCCAATCCGGTGACACAGCCTCGCCTCCTGCGCAGCAAGCGTCCCGCATTGCAGGTCATTCGCTCGCTGCTGTTGATCGTCGCCACGGCGGGCAACTTCCTCGCGCTGCGCTGGCTGCAACTCGACGAGGTCCTGTCGATCATCTTCACCTTCCCCTTCATCGTCGCCATCGTTTCCGGCCCGATGCTGGGGGAATGGCTCGGCTGGCGGCGCTGGTGCGCGATCGCCGTCGGCTTCGGCGGGGTGCTTCTGATCACGCGGCCCGGGCTCGGCGGCATGCATCCGGCCGCGCTGTTTTCGCTGGTCGCCACCATCGCCTATGGTTTCTACGCCGTTATTACCCGTATCGTTTCACGCAGCGATTCCAACCAGACCTCGCTGTTTTTTTCGAATTTGATCGGCGCGCTGGTGATGCTGCTGGTGATCCCGTTCATCTGGCACCCGCCGGGAAGCTGGGTCACCTGGCTGATGCTGATCGCCATTGGCGCCTTGGGAAGTTCCGGGCACTATTGCCTGATTGCCGGGCACAAGCTCGCGCCGGCCTCGGTCCTGTCCCCCTTCATCTATACCCAACTCATCTGGGTTGTGATCCTGGGCTATGTGGCGTTCGACCACGTGCCCAACGCCTGGACCATGGCGGGCGCGGCCGTCGTGATCGGCTCCGGGCTCTATCTGTTTTACCGCGAGCGCCGGTTGGGCAAGAGCACGACCAGCGAAGGTGTGATAGAGGGCCCGCTGGAATGAGTGTTGCGAGGCGTCAATCAGTGGGGCTAAGTTCCGCCCCGAAAAGCAAAGTTAGACCCTTTCGAGGAACGTTCATGGCCACGATCAAGGATCGGGCGCCCAGCCCGGCCGGCTCCGGATTGAATGACGATATTGGCGAGCAAAAGCGCCTTGCGCTTTACCGCTCGCAGGTGCGCCTGCGGGAGGCGGAACAGCGCGCCTTCGACCTGTTCCTGCAGAACCTCGTGAAAGGCACCAGCCACCTGTCGCTCGGGCAGGAGGCGATTGCCGCCGGCTTCGGCGAAGCCATGGTGAAGGGCGACCTCAGCTTCTGCACCTATCGCGGCCATGCCCACACGTTGGCGCGGGGCGTGCCGGTGGAGAAGGTGTTGGGCGAATTGATGCAGCGCGACAATGGCCTGATGCGCGGCAAAGGCGGCTCGATGCACCTGACCTCGGAGGAGCACGGCGTGATGGGCTCCTACGCAATCATCGGCGCGCACCTGCCGATCGCCTGCGGCGCCGCCTGGCGCGCCCAGTACAAAGGCGACAAGGACGTGTCGGTCTGCTTCTTCGGCGACGGCACGACGAACATCGGCGCGTTCCACGAAGCGCTGAACTTCGCCGCGGTGTGGAAGCTGCCGGTCGTGTTCGTCTGCGAAAACAATCTCTACATGGAATACACGCCGATCGGCGACGTCACCGCCGTTGAGCATCCGGCCGCCGACCGTGCCTCGGCTTATGGTCTGGAGCGCATCGTGATCGACGGCAACGACGCCGACGTCGTTTATCGCACCGCGCAGAAGGCGTTTGCCAAAGCGCGCGCCGGTGATGGCCCGTCGCTGATCGAGTGCATGACCTATCGTCACAGCGGGCACTCGCGTGCCGACCCGGCCAAGTATCGTCCTGAGGGCGAGCTGGAGAAGTGGAAGGAGCGCGACCCGATCAAGATCTATCGCGAACGGCTCAAGCAGTTCGGCGTCAGCGATGCGACCATCGCCGACATCGATGCCAGCGTGATGAAAGAAGTCAACGACGCCACCGAGGCGTGCAAGGCCGCGCCGATGCCGCCGCTCGATATTCTCACCACCGATGTCTACGCCGATGGCGGCTGGGCGTGGAGAAACTGACATGGCCGAAATCAGCTATCGCGACGCGGTGATCCGCGGCATTGCACAGGAAATGGCGCGCGACAACGACGTCGTGTTCCTCGGCGAGGACGTCGCCAAGGCCGGCGGCGTGTTCAAGGCGACCGTCGGCCTCTACGAGCAGTTCGGCCCGTTGCGCGTGCGCGACACGCCGATCTCCGAACAGGCGATCCTCGGCGCCGCCATGGGCGCGGCGATGACCGGCCTCAAGCCGATCGCCGAGATCATGTTCTCGGACTTCTTTGCGGTGTGCTTCGACTACATCGCCAACGAGTTTCCGAAGAGCCGCTATATGTCCAACGGACAGACGAAATGTCCGCTGGTCGTGCGCACCGGCAACGGCGCCGGCTCGCGCTTCGGCGCGCAGCACTCACAGAGCGTCGAGAACTGGTGCATGATGATCCCGGGCCTGAAGGTGGTCGCGCCGTCGACGCCGCGCGACGTCATCGGCCTGTTGGCGGCGGCGGTGCGCGATCCCGATCCGGTGATCTTCCTCGAGCACAAGTCGCTCTACGCGACCAAGGGCGAGGTGGAGGACGGCGAGATCCTCGACACGCTCGGCACCGCCAAGATCGTGCGCCCGGGCAAGGATGCGACCATCGTCGCGCTGGCGCTGATGGTGCCGCGGGCGCTGGCCGCGGCCGAGACGCTCAAGGCCGAACACGGCATCGACGTCGAGGTTGTCGACGTGCGCTCGCTGGTGCCGCTCGACACGCAGACGATCCTCTGCTCGGTGGCGAAGACTCACCGGCTGTTCACCGTGGAGGAAAATCCGCGGCTGTGCGGCTGGGGCGCCGAGATCGTCTCGATCGTCGCCGACGAAGCCTTCTACGATCTCGATGGCCCGCCGGTGCGCATCACCACGCCGCACATTCCGCTGCCGGCCGCCGACATTCTCGAAGACATCGTGCTGCCGACGCCGGCGCGCATCGTCGAGACGGTGAAGCGGAGCTTGGGAAGTTAATGGTTGTCGTCGCCGGGCTTGTCCCGGCGACCCCGCTTAGGTGAGCGCTATGCCTCCCTAATCGAGATGGCCGGGACAAGCCCGGCCATGACAAGACATAAAAAGGAAACGCCATGTACGACAACCTTCTCGCCAATGTGCCGACCGATCTGTGGATCGGCGGAAAGTGGCGCAAAGCCTCCGACGGCGGCCGCTTCGACGTGACCGACCCGGCGACCGAGAAAACCATCGCCTCGGTCGCGAGTGCGACCGTCGACGACGCCATCGCCGCGGTCGATGCCGCGCAGGCGGCCTTCGAAGGCTGGGCCGGCCGCAAGCCGCGCGAGCGCGCGGAGATTCTGCGCAAGGCCTATGAGCTGATCATGCGCGATGCCGAGCGCTTCGCGAAACTCATCACGCTGGAAAACGGCAAGGCGCTCACCGACTCGCGCGGCGAGGTGGCTTACTCGGCGGAGTTCTTCCGCTGGTACGCCGAAGAAGCCGTGCGCAACATCGGGCAGATCTCGATGGCGCCGGCCTCCGGCGCCCGCATTGTCGCGCAGCACAAGCCGGCCGGCATCGCCGTCCTGGTAACGCCGTGGAATTTCCCGGCCGCCATGGCCACGCGCAAGATCGGCCCGGCGCTTGCCGCCGGATGCCCGGTGGTGCTCAAGCCCGCCTCCGACACGCCGCTTACCATGCTGGCGCTGATGCCGGCGCTGGAGGAAGCGGGCGTGCCCGCCGGCGTGGTCAACGTCATTCCCTCGCGCTCGTCCGGCAAAGTCGTCAGCGCCATGCTGCACGATCCGCGCGTGCGCGTCGTCTCGTTCACCGGCTCGACCGAAGTCGGCCGCAAACTGCTGCACGAGGCGGCCGACAACATCGTCAAGCCGGCGATGGAGCTCGGCGGCAACGCGCCGTTCCTGGTGTTCGAGGACGCCGATATCGACGCCGCGATCGAAGGCGCCATGATCGCGAAAATGCGCAACATGGGCGAGGCCTGCACCGCGGCGAACCGCTTCTACGTGCACGAGAAGGTGCACGACGAATTCGCCAAGAAGCTCACCGCCAAGATGGCGGGCTTGAAGATGGGCAACGGTCTCGACGACGGCGTGGCGCTTGGGCCGCTGGTCAATGCCGAGGGCCGCGACAAGGTGATCGAACTGGTCGACGACGCGATGTCCAAGGGCGCCAAGCTCCTGACCGGCGGCAAGACGCCGGCGGGCCCCGGCTTTTTCTATCCGGCGACCGTGCTGACCAACGTGCCGGACTCAGCCAAGATGCTGAGCGAGGAAATCTTCGGGCCGGTCGCCGCGATCCAGACCTTCACGTCCGAGGACGAGGCGATCACGCGCGCCAACGCCACCGAGTACGGCCTGGTCGCCTACCTCTACACCAAGGACCTCACGCGCGGCCTGCGCGTGTCGGAGAAGCTCGACTTCGGCATGATCGGTCTCAACCGCGGCCTCGTCTCCGACCCGGCGGCGCCGTTCGGCGGCACCAAACAGTCGGGCCTCGGGCGCGAAGGCGCGCAAGAGGGCATGAAAGAGTTCCTCGAGACGCAATATGTGTCGGTGACGTGGTGATTTGATCCGTCATCCTGAGGTGGCCGCGCAGCGGCCCTCGAAGGATGACGGGCACTGATTCCCGGGCCGTCGCCCTTCGAGGCTCGCGCTTCGCGCTCGCTCCTCAGGGTGACGGATCGAGGTTTAGGAGATTTGGAATGGACGTTCTGATGCCGCAGCTCGGCGAGACGGTCGCCGAAGGCAAGATCACGAAGTGGTTCAAGTCGGCGGGCGACGCCGTCAAGCCCGGCGACAACCTGTTCGAGATCGAGACCGACAAGACCTCGATGGAAGTGCCGGCGACCAGCGCCGGGACGTTGAACGAGATTCGCGTCAACGTCGGCGAGGTGGCGAAAGTCGGCGCCGTGGTGGCGATCATCGCCGGTGCGGCTGGCGCATCGTCTACGGCAGCCCCCCAACCTCCGCTCACCCCCGCGAAAGCGGGGGTCCAGGAGGCCAAAGAACTGGGTCCCCGCTTACGCGGGGACGAGCGGCCAAATACCGCGTCGCAACAGACCTGGAAGCCTTCCGGTCCGATGGACCCGTGGCATGAAGTGCGCACGCCCGAGCGCAATTTCGGCGCCGCCAAGACGTCAGGCGGCGTCTTCACGACGCCGCTGGCGCGCCGGCTCGCCGGCGAACGCGGCATCGATCTCTCGCGCATCAGCGGCTCCGGTCCGCACGGCCGCATCGTCGCCAGCGACGTAGAACGCGCCGCGCCCGCGCGTGGTCCCGCGTTGGCGACAGGCGCCACCGCCGCGCAGGTCAAGGCGCTGTTCGAGGGCGTCGCCTACGAGGAAGTGCCGCTCGATGGCATGCGCCGCACCATCGCCACGCGGCTGATCGAGGCCAAGCAGATCGTCCCGCATTTCTATCTCACCGCCGACATCGACATCGGCCGGCTGATGGCGATGCGCGAAGAGGCGAACGCCTCGGCGCCCAAGGGCGCCGATGGCCAGCCTGCGTTCAAGCTCTCGCTCAACGACTTCGTCATCAAGGCCTGGGCCGCGGCCTTGCAGCGCGTCCCCACGGCGAATGCGGTCTGGGCCGAGGATCGCACGCTGCGCTTCACGCATTCGGACATCGGCGTCGCCGTGGCGCTCGACGGCGGCCTGATCACGCCGGTGATCCGCAACGCCGACACGAAATCGCTCACCGCGATTTCGGCCGAGATGCGCGATCTCGCCGAGCGCGCCCGCGCCAAGAAGCTCAAGCCGAACGACTACCAGGGCGGCGCCAGCGCCATCTCCAACCTTGGCATGTACGGCGTGCGCGAGTTCTCGGCGATCATCAATCCGCCGCATGCGACCATCCTCGCGGTCGGCGCCTCGCGCCGCGCCCCGGTCGAAGCAGCCGATGGCAGTGTCAAGTTCATCAGCCAGATGACGGCCACAGTGTCATGCGACCATCGCGTGGTCGACGGTGCGCTCGGTGCGGAATTGCTCGCGGCGTTCAAGGCGCTGATGGAGTCGCCGGTCACGTTCATGGTGTGAAGGAGTGAGATGATGGCTGGCGAAAAGCCGGACGTGCTGTTTGTCGGAAACAAGAAGCCGGTGATCGTCGGCGGTTTGAAAGATAAGGCCAATGTCCACGTCCTCTTCGAGGCATCGGACAGGGACGCTTTGGTCAAATCGCTTGCCGACAAGGTGCGTGCGCTCGCGGTTGCCTATACCGCGGACAAGATCGACGCCGCCTTCATGCAGCGCTTCCCCAAGCTCGAGCAGATATCGAGCTTCGGCGTCGGCTATGATCACATCGACGCCAAATGGGCCGGCGAGCACGGCATCGTCGTCACCAACACGCCCGATGTGCTGAACGAGGAAGTGGCGGACACCGCCCTCGGCCTCTTGTTGTGCACAGTCCGCGAATTCCCCCAGGCCAACCGTTATGTGCGCGCCGGCAAATGGTCGGAGAAGTATTATCCGCTGAGCAAGGCGACGTTGCGCAATCGCACGGTCGGTATGGTCGGCATGGGCCGCATCGGCAAGGCCATCGCGCGCCGGCTCGAGGCCTTCGGCGTGCCGGTGGTCTATCATAGCCGCAATCCGCAAGCCGGCGTGAGCTACAAATATTATCCCAAGCTGATCGACATGGCGCACGACGTCGACACGCTGATGATCATCGTACCGGGCGGCGCCGCGACGCGGAACATGATCAATGCCGAGGTGCTCAAGGCGCTCGGCCCGGATGGCATCCTCATCAACATGGCGCGCGGCTCGGTGGTGGATGAGCAGGCTTTGATCACAGCGCTGAAGGACCGCACGATCTATTCGGCCGGCCTCGACGTCATCGTGAACGAGCCGCACGTTCCCAAGGAACTGCTCGAGATGGATCACATCGTTCTGTTTCCGCATCTCGGCTCGGCCAGCGAAGCCACGCGCGCGGCCATGGATCAGCTCGTGGTCGATAATCTCCTGGCCTGGGCCTCCGGTAAGCCGCCGCTGACGCCGGTCGCGGAAACGCCGTATCCGCCGAAGCGGTAGGGCGGATTTCGCTGGCCGATGCTATTCTCACCGTCATTCCGCGGCGCGGCCCGATGACAGGCTCAGCCCGCGAACCCGGAATGACCTGTGAGAGGTTGCCGATGACTCGCTTGATTGTCGCACTCATCGCTCTCTGCCTGGGCGGCGTGGCTTCCGCGCAGACGCCGCCGGCGATCGGCGACTCGGCCAAGGCGGTGCTCGGGACCTGGGAATTCTCCAACGCCGACCGCGACAAGATCTGCACCGCCAATTTCAAGACTGACCGCACCGGCGTCGGCTTCAAGGTCGAGTTCGACGCCAATTGCGGCAATCTCTTTCCGCTGGTGAAGAGCGTTGCCGGCTGGGCCTTTCCGGAAAACGACCTGCTGCGGCTGCTCGATGCGGACGGCAAGTCGCTGGTCGAGTTCAGCGAGGTAGAGGACGGCATCTACGAGGCGCCGACGCCCGGTGTCGGCGTGCTGTTCCTGCAGAACGCCGCTGCCGCCGGCCCGCCGCCGCGTCCTCCCGAGGACGTCGCCGGCGATTGGAAGATCGTGCGAGGAGATGGCACGAGCCTCTGCGCGCTCACGCTGTCGGCGATGCCATCGCGCGATGCCTTGGCTTTGTCGGTGAAGCCTGGATGCGACCCGGCGATCGCACGCCTCAACTTCGGCCAGTGGCGACTTGACCGCGGCGAGCTGATGCTGGTGCCCCCGCGCGGCAATCCCTGGCGCTTCGAAGAAGTTGACAACGCCACCTGGCGCCGCCTGCCGGAAAGCGACGACCAGATCACGCTGGTGCGGCAGTGATCTTCTTTATCCCTCCCCCCGCAAGCGGGGGAGGGATAAGGAGGTGAGTCAAATCAACTTCAATCCCTTCAAACTGGCGTGGCCTTCCTTGCCGACGATGATGTGGTCGTGGATGGCGATGCCGAGCGGCTTCGCCACCTCGATGATCGACTGGGTCATCTGAATGTCCGCACGCGAGGGCGTCGGATCGCCTGAGGGGTGATTGTGCACGAGGATGATCGCGGTCGCCGACAATTCGAGCGCGCGCGTGACCACCTCGCGCGGATAGACCGGCGTGTGATCCACCGTGCCGGTCTGCCGCACTTCGTCGGCGATGAGCTGATTGCGCTTGTCGAGAAATAGCAGGCGAAACTGTTCCTTGTCTTCAAAGGCCATGGCGGTGCGGCAATAGTCGAGCACACTCGACCAGGATGAGAGCACCGGCCGCTTTTGCACCTGCCCGCGCGCCAGGCGCCCGGCCGCCGCGTGGATGATCTTGATCTCGGTGATCGCGCTGCCGCCGACGCCTTTGACCTCGCGCAGCCGGGCGGCGGGCGCGGCGACGACCTCGGCAAAGGAGCCGAACTTGGCGATCAGCGCCTTGGCCAAAGGCTTGATGTCGCGCTGCGGAATGGCACGGAACAGCACCAGTTCGAGCAGTTCATAATCGCTGACCGCCTCGGCACCCGCCTCGCGGAAACGCGCGCGCAGGCGCTCGCGGTGACCGTGGTAATGCGGCGCGGGCTCCGAGAAACCCGCGTCGAGCGTTCCCTTGTCGTCCCCGTCCGCCATCGCCCCGCGTCCGCCGGCACAACCCCTCACAACCAGGAGTGTAGTGCACGCCGGGCCGCACGACGAGAGCGGTCTGCGATGGCGGGTTTAGGCGCGCTTGTAGGGCGGCTTATCGAGGCCGGCTGGCGAGAACGTGAACACCTCGACCCCGTTTTCCGTGACGCCGACGGCGTGCTCGAACTGGGCCGAGAGCGAGCGGTCGCGGGTCACCGCGGTCCAGCCGTCCGATAGCACCTTCACGTGCGGGCGGCCGAGATTGATCATCGGCTCCACCGTGAAGAACATGCCGGGCTTGAGCACGATTCCTTCGCCGGGACGGCCGACGTGGACAATGTTCGGCTCGTCATGGAAGAGCCGTCCGAGCCCGTGGCCGCAGAAATCGCGGACCACGCTCATGTGCTGGGCTTCGACATAGGTCTGGATGGCGGCGCCGATATCGCCGGTGGTGGAACCCGGCCGGATCGTGGCGATGCCGCGCATCATGGCCTCGTGGGTGACCTCGATCAGCCGTTCGGCCCGGCGCGGGATGTCGCCAACCGTGTACATGCGGCTGGAATCGCCGTGCCAGCCGTCCAGGATCACCGTCACGTCGATATTGACGATGTCCCCGTCCTTGAGCGGCTTGTCGCCGGGAATGCCGTGGCAGACCACGTGGTTGAGCGACGTGCAGGTCGATTTGCGGTAGCCCCGGTACATCAGTGTTGCCGGCAGGGCGCCGTGATCCATGGCGAAGTCGTAGACCAGCCTGTCGATGGTGTCGGTCGGCACGCCGGGCGCGACATGCTCGGTCAGCATGTCCAGGCAAGCGGCCACGAGCTGGCCGGCCTTGCGCATGCCGTCGAAGGCGGCAGGGCCGTGAATCTTGATTTGCCCGGTCTTGCGGAGGGGAGCGAGGGTGGCGTCGACGTAGGTCATGGCGCCAAATGTAAGGACTAGGCCGCCGGGCGGCAAGCAGGTGCCGCCGCTGCATTTTTCGAGCGCGGGAGGCGGTCAGGCGGCGATCTTGCCGCCCAGTTCGTCCTCGATATGCGCGAGAATGATGTCGTCGAACGTCGCTTCCACCGTGAAGCCGAGGCCGGTCGCACGGCGCGCGTCGAAGCGGCGCGGCCAGCCGGCGACGATGCGGGCCACGAGTTCGTCCGGCGCGCGGCGGATGCGGGCGGCGACCTTTTCGCCGGCGACGCGGCTTAGCGCCGAAATCTGCTCGCCCACGGTGCAGCACACGCCGGGCATGGTGAGGTTGATGCGGTCGCCAAGCTGCGCGTGCGCCAGGCCCGCCGCATGGATGAGGAAGCCGACCGCCGAGCGCGGGCTCGCGTGCCAGTGCAGCACGCTGTCGTCCACCGGCAGCACGGCCTCCTGGCCGGCCAGCGGCTCGCGGATAATGCCGGAGAAGAAACCGGAGGCGGCCTTGTTCGGCTTGCCCGGCCGCACCACGATCGACGGCAGGCGAATGCCGACGCCCTCGAGGAAGCCGCGGCGGGTGTAGTCGGCGAGCAGCAATTCGCAGATCGCCTTCTGCGTGCCGTAAGAGGTCAGGGGCGTCAGATGGAAATCGTCGGCAATGGCGTCCGGGAACGGCGCGCCGAACACGGCGATCGACGACGTAAAAATCAGCTTCGGCTTGTAGCCGTCGCCGGTGAGGCGGATGGCTTCCAGCAATGCGCGGGTGCCGTCGAGATTGACGCGGTAGCCCTTCTCGAAATCGGTCTCCGCCTCGCCCGACACGATGCCGGCGAGATGGAAGATCACGTCGGGCCGCGCGGCGATGGCCGTGGCCGCGGCGCCCGCGGCGGAGAGATCGCTGGTCGAGGCTTCACTCGTGCCGGCAAAACCAGCCGGCTTCTCAGGCGCGACGACGTCGATCAGCGTCAGCCGGTCGATCGGCTGGCCGTTCAGGCTGCCGTCCTTGACCAGCCTGTCCGTCAGCTTGCGGCCGATCATGCCGGCCGCGCCCGTGATCAGGATGTGCATTGCCATTTCCTCCGGGTTGCTCGTGATTTGTCCCGGCGCCCGGGCATCACGCGCTTGTTTGCTTTTCGGCGTCCGCCGGCTCGAACCGGTCGAGGCGGCGCAGATCGGGAAATAGCCCCATCCACATCGCCGCGACCACCAGCGAGCCGATGCCGCCGACCATCACCGAGGGCACCGCGCCGAACCGGTCGGCGACCACGCCCGACCTGAAGTCGCCGAGGGTATTCGACGAGCCGACGAAGAGATAGTTGATCGCGCTGACGCGGCCGCGCATGGCGTCGGGGGTCTCGATCTGCACCAGCGAGAAGCGGATGACGACACTGATGGCATCCGAGGCGCCCAGCGCGGCCAGCGCCGCCAGCGACAAAGGAAACCAGGTGGACAGGCCGAAGACGACCGTCGTCACGCCGTAGATCGCCACAACGGCGAACATCTTTGGGCCGATCCACCGCTCGACCGGATAATGCGAGAGCACGATCGAGGTGCCCAAGGCCCCCACCGCTGGCGCCGAGCGCAGCAGGCCGAGGCCGATCGGTCCGACGGTCAGGATATCCCGGGCGAAGATCGGGAGAAGGGCGATGGCGCCGCCCAGCAGCACCACGCAGAAATCGAGGCTGACGACCCCGAGCAGCCGGCGCCGCCGGCGGATGTAGTCGAAACCGGCCAGCACCGAGCGCAAGGTCGGCGGCTCGCGCTTGCTCGGGGCGCCCTTGGGATGGATCAGGCCGACCAGCGTGATCGAACAGCTGAAAAGCACCAGGCAGATGCACCCGACAACGACCGGGCTCAGCGCATAGATCAAGCCGCCCAGCGCCGGGCCGGCGATCACCGCCACCTGATTGGCCGAGGTCCAGGCGGCGACCGCGCGCGACAGCAGGGACGAAGGCACCAGCGATGGGACCAGCGAATGCGCCGTCGGAAGTTCGAAGGCCCGCGCACTGCCGATCAGGAATATTGCGGCAAACAGCAGCTCGCGATTGAGCGCGCCCAGAAGCAGCGCACCGGTGATCAGCAGCGCAGCCACCGCATAGATGCTCTGCGCGATTTGCACGATCAGGCGGCGGTCGTAGCGGTCGGCGGCGTGCCCGATCAGCAGTGTGAGCACCACCGCCGGCACGAACTGGATCAGCCCGACCAGACCGAGATCGAGGGCGCTGTTGGTCAGTTCGTAGATCTGCCAGCCGATGGTCAGGACAAGCATCTGGAAGCCCATGGTCGAAGCGACCCGGGCGAACCAGAACAGAACGAAGTCCCGCTGCTGAAGCAGGCTGGACGAGGCGGCGGCACTACTCATGCGGAGGCTGTCATTTCGCCGCGTTCATAGCACGCAGGCTCGCGATTTGGCCGCCGCCGGCGGCAAAATTTCCGGGCGCCAGCCAGCGCTCGAAATTCGCCTTTCGTATAGGCCATTCGCTGTCGAGCATGGAAAACCAGGCATTGTCGCGATTGCGTCCCTTGGCGATCACATGCTGACGGAAGGTGCCTTCATAGACGAATCCATAACGCAGCGCGGCTTGCCGGGAGGGCTCGTTCAGCGCATTGCATTTCCATTCATAGCGGCGATAGCCGAGCGTTTCGAACGCGTAGCGCGCCAGCAGATATTGCGCCTCGGTGCCAAGCGGCGTGCGCTGCAAAGCCGGCGAATAAAGAACATGCCCGACTTCGATCACCCGCATGGCGGGCCGGATTTCCATCAGCGTCAAATAGCCGACCGCCCGCCCGGACCGCTCGATGATCGCATAGGCGTAAGGGTCATCGGCCGCGGCACGCATGCCAATGAACGCCGAAAATTCGGTCTCGTGCGCGAAGGGACCGTCGGTCGAGATATACGTCCAGATCCGGTCGTGGCCGGCGAACGCGCGCCACAGATCGGGAGCGTGAGCAGCCGCGAGCTTTTCCAGATGTCCGTAGCGGCCCTGCAGGACCACGGGCCCAGGGCGTTTGGCCGGCGTCGTATCGACCGGAAGACCAACCGGCTGTCCGGTTTCCGGATGCGGCTCGGACCTCACGGCTTCTGTCGCTTCGGCAGATCGTCGCGGAAGAACGTGTTGAGCTCGGCGTGCGGGACCGTGCCGCTGAAGCTGCCGAACGTGCCCTTCTCGGCGATCTCCTTGGCCGAGTTGATGAACGCAGTCCACGCCACCCGCGCCAAGGTCGAGCCGACGCTGATGCGGCGCACGCCCATGGCCGCGATGTCGGCGACCGTGAAGCCGGCTCCCGTCGGCATCAGCAAGTTGACAGGTTTGGGAGCGACCGCCTTCACCACCATCTCGATCTGCTCGCGCGTGCGGATGCCGGGCGCGTAGAGCACGTCGGCGCCGACGGCCGAATAGGCTTTGAGCCGTTCGATGACGAAAGCAAGATCGGGCTTGCCGACCAGAAAGCCTTCGCAACGGCCGGTGAGCATCACGCCCGAGCCTGTCTTGTCGATCGCTGCGCGCGCGGCGCGCATCCGCGCCACGGCCTCGTCGAGATCGTAGAGCGGCTTTTGCGCGTCACCCGTCGAGTCCTCAATCGACAGGCCGGCGACGCCGGTCTCGACGCAGAGCCGCACGTTCTCGGCGACGCCCGCGGGATCATGCGCATAGCCGGCCTCGAAATCGGCGTTCACCGGCAGATCGCTCGCGGCAGCGATCTCGGCAATGTGCGCGAGCATCATGTCGCCGCTTACCGCGCCATCGGCAATGCCCTGCGCAAACGCAAAGCCCGCGCTGGTCGAGGCGAGTGCCTTGAAGCCGAGATGCTGCAGGTAGCGCGTGGTTCCGACATCCCACGGATTGGGGATGACGAAGCAGCCGCTCTCATGCAGTTTGCGAAAGGTGCTGCGTTTGTCGGTGACGGACGTGCCGGCCATAGCGATCTCCCTGAAATACGGGCGAGACCGTGCCATGTTCGGGCGCGGATAAACAATGCCATTCCGCAAATGCATTCATCAGGTGCATTGATGTTTGCGGGCGCTGGCGATCCGGCGCCGGCTGGGCCAGACTTCGGAACGCTTCGAATAGGCCAATAATGTCCGGGGGAAACGCGTGGATAGTGTCGATTTTGACGCCTTGGAAGGGATGGCGCGCGCCAAGATGCCACCGGCCTCGTTCGCCTTCTGCGCCGCCGGAGCTGATGACGAGATCAGCACATCCGAAAACATCATGGCCTGGCGCGCCTTGCGCCTGCGGCCGCGCGTGCTGCGCGACGTTACAAACATCGATACCAGCGTCACGCTCCTCGGCAGCAAACATCCCACGCCGATCCTTGTGGCGCCGACGGGACGGCACAAACTGTTCAATCCGGAAGGCGAGCGCGCGACTGCCCGTGGTGCGGCGGCAGCGGACGTTCCTTATGTGATAGCCAGCAATTCGAACGTATTGATTGAAAACATCGCCGCGGAACGGCGCAATGCTCCGCAGTGGTTTCAGCTTTATTATTGGCCGAACCGCAGCGAAGTCGAAGCGCTGATTGATCGTCTGGCCGCAGCCGGCGTCAGCGCACTCGTGCTCACTGTCGATGCCCCGGTGCCCGGCTGGAGTCCGCGCGCATCGCGCGAACAGCATGAGCCGTCGTCCGACATTCTCAACATCAACATGCCCGGCTCGCCGATGGCACGCACAGCTTATCATCCCGACTTCGTGGGCAAGGTCGTGTATCCGGCGACGTGGCGCGAACTGGAATGGCTGGTGAAACGATCGCCGATGCCGGTTCTCGTCAAAGGCGTGTTGCGCGGGGACGATGCCGTTCGCTGCGTCGAGCATGGTGCGCGCGCCGTCATCGTCTCCAACCACGGTGGCCGCCACCTCGATACGACGGTGACGACCGCGGATGCTTTGCGTGACGTCGTATCGGCACTGTCCGGCAAGGCGGAGGTTTATGTGGACGGCGGTATCCGCCGCGGCACCGACATTTTGAAGGCGCTCGCGCTCGGCGCCCGCGCGGTGCTGATTGGCAGGCCGGTCATCTGGGGCCTGAGTGTGCAGGGCGCTGACGGGGTCAAGGACGTGCTCGACCATTTGCGGGTCGAACTGGTGCGCGCCATGCAACTGACCGGCACGGCCAGGCTCGAGGAAGCGACCGCCGATCTTATTGCGGACGGCTAGTTTGCGTCGACAAACCTGCTCCGCTCATTGCCCCGCTTTCCCGGGAACGAGCGGGGTCAAGAGCATCGCAGGCGTCCTGCAGGCACGCTGAACACCTGACACGCTCGATTATTCCGACACCGAGAAGTGATCGGCGCCGCCACGGCGCGCCTTGTACGCCTGTGCCGTCAGGCTCATTGATGCGTCGGTGATTTACATTCACGGAGGGCAGAATGTTGTCGCGTTCCCTCGCCGTCGTCGGCACAGTTGTCGCGGCTTTGCTGGCGGGCTTACCTGCTGATGCTGCCAACAAGCCCCGAAAACACAAACAGCCTGCTGTCGTTTATGCGAGCCAGCAGGTGCCGGATCACACCCGTGGCGCCGACAAATTCCCCGCCGGGCCGCTTTACTTCAACGGTAGTCAGTATCTTGGCGACGATCCGGATCCGTTCATCCGGTCGCAGCTTTGGCGCGATCTCGGCGCGCATTTCGGCGGCGACAACTGACGACGGGTTTGTCGCCGGCCTTGCCTGGCACAGGCGAACCGGCCGCGGCCGGCCTGGGTTTGATTTTCACGCCGCAATCGGCTGAACTGGCGGTAAATTTCGCCGCTTGCGGTGCGTCTCGCTCCGGGACGCGGCCGATCAACCCCGGGAGCCAATACCATGCTGAAGACGATCGCGGCCTTCGACCGCATCGGCGAGGAAAATGCTTTTGCGGTGCTCGCCCGCGCCAATGCTTTGATCGGGCAGGGCCGCGACATCATCAATCTCGGCATCGGGCAGCCGGATTTTCGCACCCCGGATTTCATCGTCGAAGGTGCGGTGAAGGCGCTGCGCGACGGCCACCACGGCTATACGCCGGCGAACGGCATCCCGGCGCTGCGCGAAGCGGTGGCGGCCGATCTGCACAAGCGTTTCCAGGTCGAGGTCTCACCCGACAGCGTGATGATCATGCCCGGCGGCAAGCCGACTATGTTCATGTCGATCATGATGTTCGGCGAGCCCGGCGCGGAGATCATGTATCCCGATCCGGGGTTTCCGATCTATCGCTCGATGATCGAGTACACCGGCGCGACGCCCGTTCCGGTGCCGATCCGCGAGGAGAACGCCTTCGCGTTCTCGGCGGAGGAGACGCTCAAGCTGATCACGCCGAAAACGCGGCTCTTGATCGTGAACTCGCCGGCCAATCCGACGGGCGGCGTCACGCCCAAGAGTGAAGTCGACAAGTTGGTGGCCGGCCTCGAGCAATGGCCGGACGTCGCGATCATGTCGGACGAGATTTACGACCACATGGCCTATGACGGTGAGACGCATGTCTGCCTGCTGTCATATCCGTCGATCCGCGATCGCCTGATTCTGCTCAATGGCTGGTCGAAGACCTATGCCATGACCGGCTGGCGGCTCGGCTACGCGGTGTGGCCGGGCAAGCTCTACGACTACGCGCGCAAGCTCGCGGTGAACCTGCATTCCTGCGTCAACGCCTCGGCGCAATATGCCGGACTGGCGGCGCTGACTGGCCCGCAGGACGAAGTGCATAAGATGATCGCCGAGTTCGACAAGCGGCGGAAGGTCGTCGTCGAGGGCTTGAACAAATTGCCCGGCGTGTCCTGCGCGACGCCGAAGGGTGCGTTCTACGCGTTCCCGAACATCAAGCGCACCGGCTGGAAGGCGAAGGCGCTCGCCTCGTCGCTGCTGGAAGACGCCGGCGTCGCCATCATCGGCGGGCCCGACTTCGGCATCCTTGGCGAAGGCTATGTGCGGCTGTCCTATGCCAACTCCACGGAGAACATCCTCAAGGCGCTCGCCCGCATGGGTGAGTTCTTGGCCAGCCGGAAGGCGGCGTAGGTTGCTTTAATCGGATGGCGGTGCCGCATTCTCTGCTACCCTCCCCTTGACGGGGAGGGTCGGCGCGCGCAGCGCGCCGGGGTGGGGTGAGAAATGGCGAACGAGCGCGCGCGCCAACTCCGCACGAACTCGACTAACGCCGAACGAAAGCTTTGGCGTTTCCTACGCTCGCTGAAAGACAGCGGCTTTCATTTTCGCCGGCAAGTGCCGATTGATCATCTTATCGTCGACTTCGCCTGCTACTCGGCGCGTTTGGTGATTGAAGTCGATGGCGGGCAACACAACATGACCGCCAATCTTCTTGCCGATGCCGAGCGGGATAAGCATTTACGCCGCAATGATTTCACGGTGTTGCGATTTTGGAATAACGATGTCATTCGGAATATCGAAGGTGTTGCCGAAGTGATCCGAGAGGCTCTCGCTCTTGGCACCCCCACCACCGACCCCTCCCCGCAAGGGGGAGGGGAGTAGCGCTCGCCAACCTCTCCCCCGGAGGGAAGAGGGAAGAAAGTAGCCTCACCCCGGAAACGGCGATTTTCGCGACGCTGGTGCGTCGCTCTGATCCTTCGGCGCTTCGGGCTCGTCCTCGTGCGCCAATTCGTAGATCACACGCGCCGGGCCCGGCTTCGGGATCGTCACGCCCTGGCGGGCCAGCGTATCCCATAGCGCCAGCAACACGTCGCTCTTCACATTGACGACGCCGGCCGCGGGATCGCGGATCCAGAACCACAGCTCGTATTCGATCGACGCCGAGCCGAAGGCGGTCAGCATGCATTGCGGCGCAGGCTTTTTCAGCACGCGCTCGACGTTGAGCGCGGCGTCGACAGCCGCCTCCTGCGCCTTGCGCGGGTCGCTGTCGTAGGTGGTGCTGAACTTCACGAACAAGCGCACCAGGTCGCTCGAATAGGTCCAGTTGGCCACGCGCTGGGTGATGAAATCCTCGTTCGGGATCAGGTATTCGCGGCCGTCGCGCGTGTCGACCGAGGTGTAGCGCGCGCCCATGTTGCCGACGCGGCCGAAATGATCGCCCACGGAGATCACATCGCCCGGCTTGATCGACTTGTCGGCGAGCAGGATGATCCCGCTCACCAGGTTCGACACGATCTTTTGCAGGCCAAAGCCGACGCCGACGCCGACCGCGCCGGAGAAGAAGGCGAGCGCGGAGAGATCGATGCCGACCGTCGACAGCACGACCACGACCGAAAAGGCGATGAGCACAAGCCGGATCAGCTTGCTCATCAGCACCTGGATCGAGGGCGTGAGATCGGCCGAGGTCTGCAGGCGGCGGTCCAGGAAATCGGCGACCGCGTTGCTTGCCCATAGCGCCAGCATCAAGAGCACGCTGGTCTTGATCACCAGCAGCGGCGTGACACGCAGGTTTCCGAACATGATCCCGAACGAGTTCAGCGCGGCGACGGTCGGGTCGAGATAGCCGAGGATGCTGAGCGCCGCGATGGTCCAGGCCGAGACCGCCACCACCCGGTACACGAATTGATTGCGGATCAGCCCGGTGACGAGCGCGATCGCCACCCATGCGGTGGCGAGGCTCGCCGCAACGCCGAGCAGATAGGACGCGCTCGGCCAGGTGATCGCCATCATCACCGCCCGCATCACGTCGAGCACCAGCACGAAAATGATGGTGGCGAGATTGGCAAGCAGGAGCCGCGCGAGTTTTTGCACGAGATGCGGCCAGCGCGCGCCGAGGACGGTGAGGTCGATGCGGCGGCGGACCAGCGACGCCGCTATCGTGCCGATGACGGCGGCCAGCAGGATCAAACCGAACTGGATGAGGAGCCGAGTGGATATCAATTCCTGCGCCAGCGAATGCAGGGCGTCGGCGACTGTTGCGCTCAGTTGCTGGCCGTCCATGCGTGCCCTCTCTCAGAGTCGCGCCGAATCAATCGATAGATCCAGTGGGCAGGAGGCTTATCACAGGTCGGTGGGCAATCGCAGTCGGCAAAATCAAGGCATTTGCCGGTCCCGAGCCCTGTACCGCTTGCGATTTGCGCTATGCTCGCGCGCTATTGCTGGGGAAACACCAAGGACACATCCATGCTTTCAGAAGAACAAATTCTTATGCGGCAGAGCTGCCGCCGCTACGTCGACGACGTTGTGCTGCCCTTCATCCGCGAGAACTGGAAGACGGAGTGGTCGATGGTGCCGGAAGAGCGGTTGCCGCGCCGCATCCTCGACGAAGCGGAGAAGATCGGCATCCGCACGCTCGGCGTGCCGGAGGAATTCGGCGGCGTCGAGCTCGAGAAAGGAACGGAGGTTTCGACCTTCGCGATGATCTCGGAAGAAATCGCGCGCGGCGATTCAGGACTTGCCGACAAGCTGGTGCAGAACTGGAAGGTGTCGGTGCTGCTGCGGCAATTGGCGCCACGGCACTTGCAGGAGAAATGGTTCAAGCGCCTCGTCGAAGACCCGACCTTCCTGATGGCGCATTGCCTCACCGAGCCGCGCGGCGCATCGGATCGCTGGCTGCCCTACAACGTGCCGGAAGCGTCGATGCAGACCAAGGCGGTCAAGGCCGACGGCGGCTGGGTCATCAACGGCCGCAAGCAGTTCATCTCCAACGGCTACGACGCCGGACTGTATGTCGTCTATGCCAACACCAATCCGAAAGTCGGCATGCTGCAGGGAACGTCGTCATTCCTTGTGCCGCGCGACACCAAGGGCTTCACCGTGGCGCGCTGCAACGAGACGCTCGGCTGCCGCTTCATGAACAACGGCGAGATGGTGTTCGAGGACATGTTCGTGCCCGACGATCACATGCTCGTCCACAACGATGCGATGGGCTCCGCCGGCGTCTATTTCCGTCCCGGAAAGATCATTCAGGCGGCGAAGAATCTCGGCGTCGGCGTGCGCGCTTTCGAGGCCACGGCCGATTATGTGCAGAATTACGTGCAGGGCGGCCGCATCCTGATCAAGCATCAGGCGGTGGCGCTGCGCCTTGCGGACATGGCGACGCGCATCGAAGCGGTGCGCGCGCTGCTCGAGCGCGCCGCGAAGGCCGTCGACGACAACGCGCCGGACGCCGACAAGCTGGTCAACATGGTCAAGATGTTCGCATCGGAAGAGATCATGAAAGTCGCGCAGCACGCGGTCGAACTGCACGGCGGAAACGGCATCATGCTCGACTTCGGCATCGAGAAGGTCTTACGCGACGCGGTGATCTTCCTGCACATGGATGCGACGGTCGATATCTCGAAATTCAAGATCGTCAAGATCATGTTCCCGGATACGGCGGGGAAGTATGCGGGGCCGGAGTGAGACTTGTCGTCGCGACGATCCTATCAAATGTCATGGCCGGGTTCGTCCCGGCCATCTCGCTTAGGCGGGCACAGTGCCTTCCCTAAGCGGGATGCGCGGGTCAAGCCCGCGCATGACAACCGAAAAGCTGTCGCTCGTACACGAGCCCATCACCGCAACGTCAGCCTGAACCCGATCACCACGATCACCAGTCCAACCACCTGCGCAATGCTCGGCACAATCCCAAGCGCCAGATAGCCGATGATCAGCGCGAAGCCGGGCACCAGCGCGGGGAAGACCGCTCCGCGTCCGGCGCCCAGCAGCATGACCGAGCGCGCGAACAGATAGATCGGCAGTGCGCCGGCCAGCACGCCCTGCACGACCACCTGCAGCAGGTTCTCGGCAAGACTCATGCGCAGGATCATCGAGTCCTGTGCGGCGAAGATGAAATACAGCGGCGCGAAGACCAGCACCGACAGCGTGCCGACGACGGTTGCCGCCCGCATGCCGGACACGCGCCAAAGCCGCAGCAGCGTGCCGAAGCCCGCCCAGAACAGTCCCGCCGTGGCGAACAAGAGGTCGCCGCCGACGCCGTGCGGGCCGATGGTGGTGAGCGATTCCCCGCCGAACACGATGAGGCCGGCGATGATCGTCAGGCCACCCGCGATGCGGGACAGAGTGGGGCGCTCGCGCAGGAACAGCGTCGCCATCACCAGCCCGAACAGCGCGGCGCAGGCGGGCTGGATCGTGGTGCCGTGGCCGAGCGGCACCAGCATGAATCCGGTATAGGCCAGCAGCGCCTGTGTCGGGCCCGACAGCACGGCGAGAGCCAGGCTGCGTCCCCAGCCCACGCCGCCGAGCTTGATCACGCCGTCGCGCAGCGCCAGCGGCATCAAGAACAGGCCGGACCAGAAGTAGCGATGCAAAGCGAGATCGGCCGGCGTGAAGCCGATGCTGACGCCGTGCTTGGCCGCGACGAAACCGGTGGCCCAGCCGAGCGCGGCCAGGATGCCGCAGATCGTGCCGATCAGGACGTTGGACGACTTTGCCGCGTGCTGCGCATTCTCGTCCACGGCAATGCCCCTCATGCCGACCGGAAGGATGACTTGAATGGGGCTGATACTCTAGGATCGCCGCCCAAGTCCATTTGCTATTCGCGAAGACTCACTTCAACGGGATGGAAACCTCATGGCGAAGCCGCGCAAAGTCATCATTACCTGTGCCGTCACCGGCGCTATTCACACGCCGTCGATGTCGCCGCATCTGCCGATCACGGCCCAGGAGATCGCCGACGCGGCGATAGGCGCGGCCGAGGCCGGTGCGGCCGTGGTCCATCTGCATGCGCGCAATCCGCAGGATGGCCGGCCCGACCAGACGCCGGAGGCGTTTCTTCCCTTCCTGAAAATCATCAAGCAGCGCTCGGACGTCGTGATCAATCTCACCACCGGCGGCGCGCCGACGATGCTGGTGGAAGAGCGCGTGCGTCCCGCCGCGACCCTCAAGCCGGAAGTGGCATCGCTCAACATGGGTACGATGAACTTCGGGCTCTATCCGATGATCCCGCGTTACAAAGGCAAGTTCAAGTTCGACTGGGAGGAGCCGTATCTCGAGAACTCGAAGAAGGGCATGTTCAAGAACACGCTCGCCGATATCGAATACATCCTGGCCACTTGCGCCGAGAACAACACCCGTTTCGAAATCGAGTGCTACGACATCGGCCATCTCTACACGCTGAAGCACTTTCTCGACCGTGGCCTGATCAAGACGCCGCTGTTCATTCAATCGGTGTTCGGCATCCTCGGCGGCATCGGCACGCACCCCGAGGACGTCATCATGATGAAGCGCACCGCCGACCGGCTGTTCGGACCGGACGCCTTCCATTGGTCGGTGCTGGGTGCCGGTGGTGCGCAGATGCGCGTTGCCGCCATGGCCGCGTCGATGGGCGGCAATGTGCGCGTCGGCCTGGAGGATTCGCTGTGGATCGGCGCCGGGCAACTCGCCGAATCGAACGCGCAGCAGGTCACCAAGGTGCGCCAGATCATCGAGGGCCTTGGCCTCGATGTCGCGTCGCCCGACGAGGCGCGCGAGATCCTCGCGCTCAAGGGCGGAGACAAGGTAGCGTTCTAGGGTGTTTCCGCTTGCCTCGGCTTCTCGGTCGTCATGCCCGGCTTTATGCCGGGCATCCACGTCTTGGTCAGAAAGTTAGACGTGGATGGCCGGGACAAGGCCGCCCATGACGAATTGGAGCCGCGTGTCACTGTCGCATTGACTCTTTCGCAGTACATTTGGGTCATGGCCTGGGTTGGCCTGCGAAGGAGTCCTTGCGATGCCGCACTACACGCCGCTGATTTCAACGATCGTCGCAGGCCTGGTGCTGGCGTTTGTGCTGGCCGCGGTGGCGCAGCGGCTGCGCATCTCGCCGCTCGTTGGGTACTTGGTCGCCGGCGTGTTGCTCGGACCGGCTGTTCCGGTTTTCTTCACGGCCGACCAGGCGTTGGCCAACGAACTCGCGGAAATCGGCATCATCCTGCTGATGTTCGGCGTCGGACTGCATTTTTCGCTCAAGGACCTGCTCTCGGTCCGCGCCATCGCGCTTCCGGGCGCGATCGTCCAGATCGTCGTGGCCACGGCGCTCGGCATGGGGCTGGCCCATGCTTTCGGCTGGTCGCTCGGCGCCGGTCTCGTCTTCGGGCTTGCTTTGTCGGTCGCGAGCACCGTCGTGCTCCTGCGCGCGCTGCAGGAGCGCCGCCTGGTCGAAACGGAGCGCGGCCGCATCGCGGTCGGCTGGCTCATCGTCGAAGACCTGGCGATGGTGCTGACGCTGGTACTGCTGCCGGCGCTGGCGCCGATCCTCAAGGGCGGTGCTTCGGTGGGCGGCGACTGGATGGCGTTGGCGATTCCGATTGCGATCACCATCGCCAAGGTGGTGGCTTTCGTCGCGGTGATGCTGATCGGCGGCCGCCGCGTCATCCCCTGGATACTGCACACCGTCGTCCACACCGGCTCGCGTGAGTTGTTCCGGCTCTCGGTGCTGGCGATTGCCCTCGGCGTCGCTTTCGCGGCGGCCATATTGTTCGGCGTGTCATTTGCGCTGGGCGCGTTCTTCGCCGGCATGGTGATGAGCGAGTCCGAGCTCAGCCACCGCGCCGCGTCCGAAACGCTGCCGTTGCGCGACGCCTTTGCCGTGCTCTTTTTCGTGTCGGTCGGCATGCTGTTCGATCCTGCCATTCTCTGGCACGATCCGCTGCCGGTCCTCGCCACGCTGCTGATCATCACGCTGGGAAAATCGGCGGCCGCCTTCACGATCGTGCGTCTGTTCGGGCATCCGAGATCGACGGCGTTGATGATTTCGGCGAGCCTCGCGCAGATCGGCGAATTCTCCTTCATCCTGGCCGGGCTCGGCGTGAGTCTCGAACTGATGCCGGAGCGCGGGCGCGATCTCATTCTCGCCGGCGCTATTCTATCGATCATGCTCAATCCGCTGTTCTTCGCGCTGCTCGACCGCTGGCTGGCGGCGGAAAAGTCGCGCGAGGGCGACGCTGCTGCGGCCGCCGCCCCGGCGAGCCGGGAGCCGATCCCCGTAACAAGCTTGAGCGATCACATCGTCCTGGTCGGTCACGGCCGTGTCGGCCGCTTCATCACCGCCGCTCCGCAGTTCGCGGCCGCGCCCTTCCTCATTGTCGAAGACAACACAGACGTGGCGGCCGAACTGCGAAAGCAAGGGAAGGACGCCATCTCCGGCAACGCCGCCGATCCCGAGGTCTTGCAGGCCGTCAATCTCAAGGGGGCACGCTGCCTGTTGGTGGCAATTCCGGACGCCTTCGAGGGCGGGCAGGTGGTGGCCCAGGCGCGCCAGGCCAACCCTGGTTTGCCGATCGCGGCGCGGGCGCACTCCGAGGATGAGATCGAGCATCTCAAAAAGCATGGTGCGACCGTGGTCGTGATGGGCGAGCACGAGATCGCCAAAGCCATGCTTGCCTTTATCGCGGAGACATCCGCGGTATCCGCGGTTGCCGCCGGCAAAGTCTGAAGACGTAGCGCCGCCGCGCATTGCTCTTCGCCATAAATGCGGGATAGTGCGCCTATGGGCGCATTGGATTCGGTCAGCATCGCTATTCTGCTCGGCAGCCTGCTGGTGCTCGCCGGTATCCTGTCGAGCCTGATTGCGTTGCGGTTCGGCGCGCCCTTGCTGCTGGTCTTCCTCCTCGTCGGCATGCTGGCCGGGGAGGGCGGGCCCGGCGGGCTCAAGTTCGACAATGTCCGTGTCGCCTACACGGTCGGCTCGATCGCGCTGGCGCTGATCCTGTTCGACGGCGGCCTGCGCACGCGCTTCGCCACATTCCGCAACGTGCTCGGCCCGGCGGTGACGCTGGCGACCGTGGGCGTGCTGATCACCACACTGCTGACAGCGCCGGTCGCCAAGTTCGTGCTCGGCATCAGCTGGGTCCAGGCGCTGCTGGTCGGCGCGGTGGTGGCCTCGACCGATGCGGCGGCCGTATTCTACCTGATCAATGCGCGCGGCCTGCGCCTGCGCCCGCGTGTACGCGCGGTGCTCGAGGTGGAATCCGGCACCAACGATCCCTTCGCCGTGTTCCTGGCGCTGCTGCTGGTCGAGATGCTGCTGGTCGGCGAGCAGAGCTGGACGCATGCGCTGCTGACCTTCGTCCGCGACTCGGTCCTGGGCTGCATCATCGGCTTCGCCGGCGGCCAGGTCATCGTGTGGGTCTTGAACCGGCTCGGACTGGCGCAAGGCCTGCACGCGCCGTTCGTGGCGGTGAGCGCGCTGGTCGTGTTCGCCTTCGCCAATTCGCTGCATGCGTCCGGCTTCCTCGCGGTCTATCTCGCCGGTCTCGTGGTCGGCAACAAGCAGACCCGTGCGCACAATTCCGTCGTGGTGTTTCTCGACGCCACCACGTGGCTGGCGCAGATCGTGATGTTCGTGCTGCTCGGGCTGCTGGCCTGGCCGCATCGGCTGGCGGACAGCCTGTTCGGCGCCATTGCGGTTGCGTTGGTGCTGATGCTGATCGCGCGGCCCGTGGCGGTGTTCTTGTGCCTCGCGCCGTTCAATTTCCAATGGCGCGAGAAGGTCTTCGTCTCGTGGGTCGGGTTGCGCGGTGCGGTCGGCATCTTCCTGGCGTCGATTCCGTTGCTCGTCGGCTTGCCCGCGGCCTACCTGTTCTTCGACGTCGCCTTCGTGGTGGTGCTATCGTCGCTGCTGATCCAGGGCTGGTCGGTGGCTTTCTCCGCGCGCAAGCTCGACATCTCGTTTGCCCGCGCCGACCCGCTGCCGCGCCGCATCGAACTCGATCTGCCGGGCCAGCTCGACCGCGAGATCGTCGGCTATCCGGTGGCCGCCAATAGCCCGTATTTGCGCCGTGGGCTGATCCCGAACTGGGCGCGGCCGACCCTCGTCGTCCGCGACGAGGAAATCCTCACACCGTTGGAAGCCGATCCGGTGCGCGTCGGCGATTATGTCTACCTGCTGGCGCCGCCGGAAAAGGCGCAGGCGCTCGACCGCTTCTTCGTCAATATGCCGCCGCCGCGCGTGCCCGATCCGCGTCTGCTCGGCGACTTCTTCGTGCCCGGCGCGGCGACGCTCGGCGCGCTGGCGGAGATCTATGGGCTGCAGGTGGCGGCCGAGCACATGGAGCTGCCGCTCGCCGACTATTTCGCCGAGCAGATGGGCCGTGCGCCGAGGACCGGCGATATCGTCGCGCTCGGGCCGATCGCGCTGCTCGCGCACAAGGTCGAGGGGGGCCGCGTCACCACGGTGGGCCTGCGGCTGGCCGAACCGGAAGAGCCCACCACATGGGGCGGGCGCGTCAAGGCTTTGGCCGATCGGCTACAGAAGGCGTTCGGTTAGAGCGCGCGGCGCGCCAGCGCCGGACCGTGCTGCACCAGCCAGGCGCCGCCGAACAGCACGCCCGTCCAGAACAGGTCGCCCATGATGGTCTTGTCGAGGAACGGCAGCGCCGCGACGAAGCACTCGACCAGGCCCTGCTGGGTGACCGGATAGAGGCCGCTGAAGGCCCAGACCGCCGCGTTCGAGAGGACGAAGAAGGCCAGCGAGCTTCCGAGCATGGTCGTCACGATCGGCAGGGCACCCTGCCAGCGGCGTGTGGCGATGCCGGCCAGCGCCGGGATGGCGAGGGCGGCGTAGACGGTCAGCGAGACGCGCCAGTCATCCGGGCCGAGCGCGACGCCGCTCAGAAGCATGGCGGCGAACGGGATGACTACGGCCAAAGCCGGCATGCGCAGGACGCGCGCGGCGAACAGGCCGCTGGCGGCGACCGGCAGGAAGCCATAGGCGTGCGGCAGCAGGCGTGCGGCCACGTCGAAGCCGATCAGAAAGGCCACCAGGAGGAGGTCCATCATCAGGTCGGCGCGGGCTTTGTTCGTCTGCATCGCATTCAGGTCCTTTTGCATCGGCGTCCGGTGTGCATAGCACGTTCGCGGGCGGTTTCATCCCGGCGAACGGCCGATCTGGTCCTACGGTTCCGCCGGGCAATGTTCCGCCCATTCGGCGACGATCGCCGCCAGCGCATCCAGGCCGTCGGTCAAAGCCGCAGGTCCCGGCTGGAGGATCACGGTGGATTTCACCTCGCGCAGCCAGCCGGTGGCGACGGCGGGAACTTCGGCGAAACCGGGGCGCGCCGCGACCTTGGCGGGGACGAACTTCTTGCCGCACCAGGAGCCGACGATGATGTCGGGCCGGGCCGCGATCACGGCCTCGCGCGAGACGATGCGGTCCTTGGCGTTCTTGCGCACGGCGAGTTCGGGGAAGACTTCGGTGCCGCCGGCGGCGCCGACGAGTTCGGACACCCAGCCGAGGCCGGAGATCATCGGCTCGTCCCATTCCTCGAAGTAGACGCGCGGCTTGCGCGGCAGCGTGAGCGCGCGCGCGTGCACGGTGTCGACGCGGGCGGCGAGCGTGCGCGCGAGGGCGTCGGCTTTGCCGGGCACACCGACCAGCGCGCCGAGCGTGCGGATCATGTCGAGGATGCCGCCGACGTCACGCTGATTGAACGCATGCACGGCGACATTGGCGCGGATCAATTCGGCGACGATGTCGGCCTGCAAGTCGGAAAAGGTCAGCACCAGGTCGGGCTGCAGCGCGAGGATCTTCGGCACGTCGGCGGAGATGAAGGCGGCGACGCGCGGCTTTTCCTTGCGCACCTGCGGCGGCCGCACGGCATAGCCGGAGACGCCGACGATGCGGCGCTCTTCGCCGAGGAGGTAGAGCGTCTCCACGGTCTCTTCGGTCAGGCAGACGATTCGGGATGGCGGGAACATGCGAGGAGTGTAGCGCAATGATGTTTTCTTATCCCTCCCCTTTCAGGGGAGGGATGCCTGGCAAGTCTCGTCGGCCAGGGTAAAGTTCGCCCTGTAAACGCGAGAGGACGCAGGACGGATGACGCGCGCGACGCCCATCGAGGGCGAGTTCGACACCATCATCGTGGGCGCAGGCTCGGCCGGTTGCGTGCTGGCCAACCGGTTTTCGGCGGATGCGGGCAAGCGCGTGCTGCTGCTCGAAGCCGGCGGCCGCGACAACTGGATCTGGTTCCACATCCCCGTCGGTTACCTCTTCGCCATCGGCAATCCGCGCGCCGACTGGATGTTCAAGGCCGAGCCGGAAACGGGGCTGAACGGCCGCAGCCTCAATTATCCGCGCGGCAAGGTGATCGGCGGCTGCTCGGCCATCAACGGCATGATCTACATGCTCGGCCAGGCCGGCGACTACGATCACTGGCGGCAACTCGGGTTGCCCGGCTGGTCGTGGGACGATGTGCGGCCGTTTTTCCGCAAGCATGTCGATCATTTCATCAAAGGCGACGAGCACGGCGCCGGCGGCGAATGGCGCGTCGAGCAGCAGCGCCTGTCGTGGGAGATCCTCGAGGCGTTTCGCGAGGCCGCCGTGCAATACGGCATCCCGGCGGTGAACGACTTCAACACCGGCGACAATGAAGGCATCTGCTATTTCCATGTGAACCAAAGGCGCGGGCGGCGCTGGTCGGCGGCGCACGGCTTCCTGAAGCCGGTGCTGCACCGGGCGAATTTGCGGCTGGAGTCGGGATGCCTTGTCGAGGGCGTGGAGTTCACGGGCAAGCGCGCGACCGGCGTGCGCTGGCGGCAGAACGGCGAACTGCGCAGCGCGCGCTGCCGCGGCGAGGTGATCCTGTCCGCGGGCGCGATCGGCTCGCCGCAGCTTTTGATGCTGTCGGGTGTCGGACCGGCGGAGCATCTGGCGCAGCATGGCATCGACGTCGTGCTCGACAAGCCGGGCGTCGGCGCGAACCTGCAGGATCACTTGCAGCTCCGCACGATCTACAAGGTCACCGGCGTGAAGACGCTCAATGCGATGTACGGCTCGCTCATCGGGCGCGCCGGCATGGGGCTGGATTATGCGCTGCGGCGGCGCGGGCCGATGACCATGGCGCCGTCGCAGCTCGGCGCCTTCACGCGCTCCGATCCGACGCAAACCAGCGCCAACATCCAGTATCACGTGCAGCCTTTGTCGCTCGACAAGTTCGGCGAGCCGCTGCATGCGTTTCCTGCGTTCACGGCGAGTGTCGCGAACCTGCGGCCCACCAGCCGCGGCACGATCACGCTCAAGTCGGCCGATCCGTCAGCGGCGCCGGCGATCCAGCCGAATTATCTCACGACGCCGGAGGACCGCCGCGTCGCGGCGGATTCCATTCGCGTGACGCGCAGGATCGTATCGCAGCCGGCGCTCGCGAAATACGCGCCGGAGGAGTATCTGCCCGGCGCCTCCATCCGCGACGATGACGAGGCCGCTTTGGAGAAGGCGGCGGGCGATGTCGGCACGACGATTTTCCATCCGGTCGGCACCGCGCGCATGGGCCGCGACGACGATGTGCGCGCGGTGGTCGATGCGCGTTTGCGCGTGATCGGGCTCGAGGGCCTGCGTGTCATCGATGCGTCGGTGATGCCGTCGATCACGTCGGGCAACACCAACTCGCCGACCATGATGATCGCGGAGAAGGGCGCCGCGATGATATTGGAAGATGGGAAGTAGGATGGCGGGAGTGTATCTCGGATGCCTCTCCACATCCGCTCATCCCCGCGAAAGCGGGGATCCAGGATAGCAGGGCATGGCGTTTTTCGTTTACATGCTTGCGAGTCAGCGTAACGGAACGCTTTACGTTGGCATGACGGACGATCTGGTCAAGCGTGTTTGGCAACACCGCAACGGCATCATTCCGGGATTTACCAAGCAATACTCAATCAAGATGCTCGTCTGGTACGAAGCGCATGAGTCGCGCGAGTCTGCATTCTTGCGTGAGCGTCAAATAAAGAAATGGAACAGGGTCTGGAAATTAGAACTGATCGAGAAGGAAAATTCCTTCTGGCGCGATCTCGGTGATGAGATTTCGATGGGAACAAAAGCACTGGATTCCCGCTTTCGCGGGAAGTGAGCGGAGTTCTACGGCAACGCGCGTAGGTGCCGGATCGGCCGTCCCGGGGCGATGGCCTGCGCGGCGGCGACGATGGCGTTGGTGTCGATGCCGTAGTGCCGATAGAGGTCCGCCAAAGAGCCGGTCTGGCCGAAGTGCTCGACGCCAAGGCCGCGCGTGCGATGGCCGCACACCGCGCCGAGCCAGGCGAGCGTCGCCGGGTGTCCGTCGAGCACGGTGACGATACCGCAATTCGCCGGCACGTCGGCGAGCAGGCGCTCGATATGCGAGCGCGCATGCACCAGGCCGCGCTCGCGTGCACGCTGCGCCGCGCTCCAGCCGGCATTGAGCCGGTCGGCCGAGGTGACCGCCAAGAGGCCGACATCGCGGCGGTCTTCCGCCATCAGTCCGACGGCCTCGATCGCCTCCGGTGCGATCGCGCCGGTGTAAGCGACGATGACCTGCGCATTCGGCCCGGGCTTGCGCAGCCAATAGGCGCCATCGACGATTTGCTGCTCCAGCTCCGGCGACATCGTGCGCTGCATCTGCTCGACCGGCCGCGTCGATAGCCGCAAGTAAACCGAGCCGCCGGTCTCGTCGCGCAGCCAGTTGCGTTCGGACACTTCGCCGCCGCTCTTTTGCATGTAGGCGAAGGCCCAGCGCATGATGACGGCGAGTTCGTCGACGAAGGCCGGCTCGAACGAGGCGAGCCCGTCCTGCGCCATCCCGATCAGCGGCTCGGCGATCGATTGATGCGCGCCGCCTTCGCCGGCCAGCGTGATGCCGGAGGGCGTCGCCACCACCATGAAGCGCGCATCCTGGTAGCAGGCATAGTTCAACTGATCGAGGCCGCGTGCGATGAAGGGATCGTAGAGTGTGCCGACCGGCAGCAGCCGCACGCCGTTGATCGTGTGCGAGAGCCCGAGCGCGGACAGCGTGATGAACAGGTTCGCCTCGGCGATGCCGAGCTCGATGTGCTGGCCTTGCGGCGAGAACTCCCAATTGAAGGTCGAGGGGATGCGCTCGTTCTTGAACGTGTCGGTCATCGCCTGATGCGCGAACAGACCGCGCCGGTTCACCCACGGCCCGAGATTGGTCGAGACGGTGACGTCCGGCGAGGTGGTGACGATGCGCTGCGCGAAATCGCTGTTGCCGCGGCCGATCTCGTTCAAGATCGCGCCGAAGCCGGTCTGCGTCGCCATCGTCGGCTGGATGGCGACCGGCAGCGTGTCCGGCACCGGAATCTCGGGCGCTTCGAGGCGGCGCGCGCTGTCGGCGGCGAAGGGCACGCGATCGAGGAACGCCTGCAGTGTCTCTTCGGCGAGCGGCAGGCCTTCGAACTTGTCCCACTCGTGGCCTTCGCGCACGTTCTGCGCCGTGCGGAACACATCCATCTGCGCCGGCGTCATCAGGCCGGCGTGATTGTCCTTGTGGCCGGCCATCGGCAGGCCGAACCCCTTCACCGTGTAGCAAATGAAGCAGGTCGGCTTGTCGCTCGTGGCGTTGTGGAAGGCTTCGCGCAGTGCCGGCAGGTCGTGCCCGCCGAGATTGTTCATCAGCGCGGCGAGCTCTGCGTCGGAACGCGTCTCGATCAGACGCGACACGTCGCCCTGGTCGCCGATCTCATCGTTGAGGCGCTTGCGCCAGGCAGCGCCGCCGGCGAACACGAGAGCCGAGTAGAGCGGGTTCGGGCAGTTGTCGATCCAGGCCTTGAGCTTGTCGCCGCCCGGCTCCTTGAAAGCCGCCTGCTGCAGCGAGCCGTATTTCACGATGACGACGTTCCAGCCGAAATTCTTGAACAGCTGCTCGTAGCGCTCCCAGAGGCCTTCGCGCACGACGGCATCGAGGCTCTGGCGGTTATAGTCGATGATCCACCAGCAATTGCGCAGTCCCTGCTTCCAGCCTTCGAGCAGCGCTTCGAAGATGTTGCCTTCGTCGAGCTCGGCGTCGCCGATCAGCGCGACCATGCGGCCTTCCGGACGGTCGGTGCCCCAGCCGTGCGCGCGCACATAATCCTGCGTGAGCGAGGCGAACAACGTCTGCGCGACGCCGAGGCCGACCGAGCCGGTGGAGAAGTCGACGTCGTCGGCGTCCTTGGTGCGCGAGGGATAGCTCTGCGCTCCCTTGTAGCCGCGGAAGGCCTCCATGCGTTCGCGCGTCTGCTTGCCGAGCAGATATTGAATGGCGTGGAAGATGGGCGACGCATGCGGCTTCACCGCGACGCGGTCGCTGGGCTTGAGCACGTCGAAATAAAGCGCGGTCATGATGGTCGCGAGTGACGCCGACGAGGCCTGATGGCCGCCGACCTTCAGCCCGTCATTGTTCTCGCGCAGGTGATTGGCGTTGTGGATCATCCAGCTCGCGAGCCACAGCACCTTGCGCTCGAGCGCGGAGAGGATTTGCAGAGCTTTTGCTTCCGTCTTCATGGCGCGACCCGGTTGCATGAACTTCGTCCCGTCATCCTGAGGTGCCCGCGCGTAGCGCCGCTGACGTGCCTCGCGCCTCAGGGTGACGGGTCGGATTCTGCACCCGTGGCCGTGGCGATGCCTGCCAATTCGGGTTACAAATGCAGGCGGAATTGGCTGATTATATCACAAAAGCGCGGGAAGGAGGCGGAAGATGCCAACATCGGCTTTGGATGCCGTGGACCTGAAAATCCTGCGCCTGTTGCAAAGCGACGGCCGCATGAGCCTCGCTGACTTGGCGCAGAAGGTCGGGCTGTCAGCGTCGCCGTGCCTGCGCCGCGTGCGCATCCTGGAGAAGTCGGGCGTGATCAGCCGCTATGTCGCGGTGCTGGATCAGCGCGCGGTCGGTCTGCCGGTCAGCGTGTTCGTGTCGGTGAAGCTCGACAAACAGCGCGAGGAGCATCTCGACCGCTTCGCCAAGACCATCGCGCGCTGGCCGGAAGTGCTGGAGTGTTATCTGATGACCGGCCCGCGCGATTACTGGCTGCGCGTGGTCGTGCCCGATCTCGCGGCTTACGAACGCTTCCTCAAGCAGAAGCTCACGCGGCTCGAGGGCATTGCGTCGATCGAATCGAGCTTCGCGCTGGAGCAGGTGAAGTACACGAACGTGCTGCCGGTGGGGTGAGGCTGCTTTGAAACGCGCTCCGTCTTCGTCCCGTCACCCTGAGGTGCGAGCGCGTAGCGCGAGCCTCGAAGGGTGACGGCCGAGGTCCGTCAACAAGGCACGCGATCCCTCAACGGCCGTTCATCCTTCGAGGCTCGGCAGCTTCGCTGCCTCGCACCTCAGGATGACGGAGAGAGGTTTGCGATGGCGCTGAGAATACTCACCGCAAATCAGACACGCCCGCGTTCACCGTCGTCTTGGCCGGCGCGTCGAGCACGCCTTTGCACGCCGGCGGCAGGTCGGAGAGCATCAAGCCCTTCGACGGCGGGGCCGGCGCATGCGGCTTGGGATGCAGCACCTTGTCCGAGAACCAATAGGCAAGCTCTTTGTCGCTGCAGCCGTCGCCGCCGGGCACCGCCGGCTGCTTGCGGCAATTCGGCGAATCGGCCGGGCACTTCAGCCGCACGTGGATGTGGTCGTTGTGCCCGTACCAGGGACGCACCTTCGCCATCCATGCGAGTTGCCTGCTGCCCTCGGCGCGGCACAATTCCTTCTTGATCGCGGCGTTCACCAGCACGCGCTCGACTTCCGGCTGCTCGGCGGCAGTGCGGATGAAGGCGATGTGCTGCGGCGTCCAGGTCTTCGGATTGATGTGCTTCCAGTCGTCGGACACGAGATTGCTGGCGGCCGTCTTCTCGCGCTCATCTTTGCTGAGCACGTGATCGGGCATCGGCATGAACCAGATGTCGACATCGAGGCCGATCTGATGACTCAAATGGCCGAACGGCAGCGGGCCGCCGCGCGGCTGCGCCATGTCGCCGACCAGGATGCCGTGCCAGCCGGTGGCCTTGGCGGCGAGCGGCGCGAAGCGTTCGAGGAAATTGACGAGCTCGGGGTGGCCGTACATGCGGTTGCGCGAGACGCGCATGACCTGCCATGTCGGTCCGGTCACCGGCAGCGCGACGCCGCCTTGCAGGCAGCCGCGCGGGTAATAGCCGATCGACACCGCCTTGCCGATCGACGGCAGCTTGGTGGCGGAGAAGAGCTGCTTCGCCGGGAGCGTGCGATCCTTCTTGTCCTGGCTCGCGACGTCGGCCTTCTGCGGCGGCAGCGGCGCGGGCGACGCAACGGCGGGCGCCGGCGTCGGCGCGGGCGGGGACGCCACGGCTGGTGATGTTTCGGCCGGTGGTGTCGTGGTGGCGGCCGCAGGTGTTTGCTCTGGCGGAGCCGCGGGCGGCGCAGTCGTGACCGCCGGAGTTTCGGGCGTGGAAGGCGCGGTACCGGACGGCGCGGGTGTCGGTTCGGTTGGCGCGGTCGCTGCGTCGGGTTCAGGCGCCGGCGGTTCGGCGTCTGCCGGCGGCTGTACGGCCGGTGCGGGGGCCTGTTCGCTTGCGCCGGGCGCTGCGGGCAACTGAGCACTGCTCATGCGGTCGGCGATGAAGAACACGCCGACGATGAACGCGGCCGACAAACCAAGGAGTGCGATGCTACGCGTGAGCATGATGATCCGATCTAGCGCGTCCGCGTCGCGCTGTCAGGTTAAATGCGTGGCATGGTTTCGATGCAGCGCGCGCCCGTGGCCCGTTACCGCCGATTGCGAAAAGGCGAACGGCGCCAGCGGCTTTTATGGTTAACAAATCCTTTACAGTGCAAAGTTCCTGCGCAATGCTCGCCGCTGGTGCATTGAGCAGGGCTTTGGGGGCTTGATATGCGTCGCGCCGGTGTGGCGGCCTTGGCCGCCTTATTGTGTATATCCGCGTCCGCGCAGGCGGATGTTTTGGTCAACATCAGCAAATCGCAACAGCGCCTCGCCGTGAGCGTGGATGGTGCCGAGACTTATCGCTGGCCGGTCTCCACCGGCCGCGACGGCTACACGACGCCATCGGGCAGCTTTCACCCGATCCGCCTCGAGCGCGATTGGTACTCGCATAAATACGACAATGCGCCGATGCCCTTTTCCGTATTCTTCTACCGCGGCTACGCCGTGCACGGCACGATGGAAGCCCGCAGCCTCGGTCACGCCGCCTCGCACGGCTGCGTGCGCCTGAGCCCGGCCAATGCCTCGATCCTGTTCTCGCTGGTGCGCCGGGAAGGCATCGGCCGCACCAAGGTCGTGGTGAGCAACGGCCCCTTGCCGCAAGCACCAAAAGCGCCACGCGTGCCGCATGGCGAGCCGATGGCGAAAGAAACGCCGGCGACGGCGGCAGAAGACAAGCAGGTTGCCGAAGCGCCAAGCAAAGGCGAGCAGGAGCACCTCAGCGCCAAGACCCACGCGGCGTCGAATACATCATCCGTCGTGCGGCGCGACGCCGCACAAAGCGAGGAGACGCGCGAGCGCAGCCCCCGTTTGCGCACGCACGTCGCGAGCGTCGAAGCCTATAGCTACTCGGAGGGCAGCGACGAGGCGCAGATCCTGCGCGAACGCGCGGCCTGGCTGCGCAGCATCGACCGAAAATACGGGATTACGCGTTAACCACGGTGCGTGGGTGTCGACGTTCGGCGGCTTTCGTCTGCGATAATCGAGCGGATATCGAAGGATGCTTCGATGCTACGCGCTGCCGCCATGGTCGTCGTCGCCGCTGCTCTCACGTGCGCCTCCGCGCGCGCCGAGGCGAGCGTCGTGGTGACCGTCGACAAGACCGCGCAGCGCCTCACCGTCGCGGTCGACGGCGTCACGCGCTATCGCTGGCCGGTGTCGACCGCACGCTGGGGCTATCGCACGCCCAACGGCAGCTACCGGCCGCAGCGGCTCGCGCGCACATGGTTCTCGCGCAAATACGACATGTCGCCGATGCCGTATTCGATCTTCTTTGCCGGCGGCTATGCCATCCACGGCAGCTACGAGGTCTCGCGGCTCGGGCGCCCCGCATCGCACGGCTGCATCCGCCTGCATCCGGCCAACGCAGCGATGCTCTTCGCGCTGGTGAAGGAGAACGTCGGCACGACGCGCATCGTTGTGATGGGCGATCAGCCGCCGGCCGTGGATGTGCAGTACCGCGCGCGGCCGATCGAGCCGATCGAGCGCGGGCCGCGCATGGTGCGGCCTTATCCTGGCCCCGCGCCTTATCCGGGCGAGAGCTTCGAGGACATTTTCGAGCGCGGGCGGCCTGGCCCCTATTTCGGGCCGCGCTATTTGGATGATGTAAGGTAAGCCGCGGACCCAGGTCGTTCTTACGCGCATGCGCACCCGGCTTGGGTGAATGCGTCATGGCCTAAGCAAACCGCGCCGCTACGGCGTCGTCAGAGGCTTGAGGCCGTTCTTGGTGATGACCGCCGCGGCGTCCTTCGACGACAGGAACCGCAGCAGCGCGACCGCGGCTTCCGGCTGCTTGGCGTTCTTGGTGGTGACGCCGATATAGTAGGTCGGCGGCTGTATCGCCGGCGGCACGGTGCCGACGAAATCGACGCCTTGGGTATGAATGAGCTCGGCGACCTGCTGGAAGCCGATCTCCGCTTCGCCGCGCGCGACGACGGCGGCGACAGGCTCACCCGACGGCGGCCCACGCACCTTCTTGGTGCGGCCGGCGATCTGGTCGGCGATGCCGAGCTTCTTGAAGCCGACAGTCGACAGATAAGTGCCGCTGCTGCTGTCGGAGTAAGCGATCGACTTTGCAGCGAGCAACGCCGCGCTCAGCTTTTCGACCGTGCTGATGTCGGGCTTGGGCGCGCCCGACTTCACCACCACGCCGATGAAGGATTCGGCCAGCGGGATTTTGCTGTTCGCGCCGACGAGGCCCTTCTCGATCAGCGACTCCGTGCCATGCTCGTCCATGATCGCGACATCGGCGGCTTCACCGCGCGCGAGGCGCGTCGGGATCGCTTCCGGCGAATCGCCGAGCGACGGCCCCCGCGTGGTGATGAGCTTGTTGCCGGTCGCCTTTTCGAAGGCGGGCCCAAGCTGGGAATAGACCTGATAGAAGCCGGCCGAGATCATGACGTGGACGTCAGCGGCCTGAGCGGCGCCGGTGACAAAGGCGAGAAGCGCGAAGAGGCGAAGAACGGATCGCGGCATGATGTGGACCCCGGTACGCGATGAAACGCGCACAAGTGTCCGCCGAAATTTAGCAGAGGTCCAGCCGGTCGTCGCTTGGCTCTTGTTGCAGCGCAAGCAGCACTGGTCCGCTCATTCCCGCGGAAGCGGGAATCCAGTTCTTTGGCCAAAGTGCTGGGTCCCCGCTTCCGCGGGGACGAGCGGGAAAGTAGCGCATCCTGCAGACCGGATAAGCGAAGCGACACGTGGGGACGAAGGTCCACTCAAATTCCGCCGCTGTCCAGCCGATCACGGCGTCGTTTCAGGTGCGGTTTTGCTGTCGCGCGGCAGCGTGCGCAACAAAGTTAAGCCTCACACATCGACCTTCAACGCCGTGATGAACGCCCCCTGCAGGGGGGCTACCGCAATTTAAGCCATGAACTCTCGCCCCTCGACTACGTCGAGAAGTATATTTATTGTAACCTACTCTCGGCCCTTTTTTAATGAGATAATCGATTAGAATTTAAAGTCATCGGAGTGGCCTGATGGTGAGAAAGCCTGTACCTCAAGCTCCTGAGCCTGCCAGGTTGAATCAAGAGCAAATTCTCAAGGCGATTCCGGCGCTAGAGCGTCGGATAAATGAATTTGAAGATCTAAAGCTGGAAACGCTGACGGAAGAAAATGGCGACCATGTGCTATCCAGTTTAGCTCAAAAGACAAATCAAACATTGCGTGATATTTTTGGGCATAACACGATCGAATACACAGAATACGAAATTACGTCGATCCATGCGTATAGTATGGTGATAGACTTTCATGGAGATATCGACGACTCCTTCCGAGCGCGAATTTCCGAAATTCGAAAATTGATCAATGGTGCAGTTTCTTCGCTTCAGACGGCGCGCGATATTCTTCAGGAGCGTTTAACGCCGGATGGGGCCTTCGGAAATCAGGTTTTGCGTGCGTACGAGGGGCTTGATCTGCATCCCGAAATAGCGCGGGCTGCATCCAAGCGCTATCAAGACGGTCATTATGCTGATGCCGTAGAAGCGGCGGTTAAGGGGCTCAACAATCTTGTTCGATTGCGCAGTGGTTCCGACTTGGATGGAACCAAACTTATGGAGTCAGTCTTCAGTCCGAATGCCCCCGAGCTTAAGTTTAATGCATTAGCGGATCAATCTGACAAAGACGAGCAAAAGGGCTTTATGATGCTGTTCTCGGGGGCAGTAGCAGGCCTTCGCAATCCGCGGGCGCATAAGTTTATTCAGGATGACCCCGAACGCGCCCTCGAATTTATTGCGTTTGTTAGCTTGCTTGCCAAGCTACTGGATGGTGCGCGCTAACGCGCGCCCCTACACATCCACCTTCAGCGCGGCGATGAACGCCTCCTGCGGGATATCGACCTTCCCGTATTGGCGCATCTTCTTTTTGCCCTTCTTCTGCTTGTCGAGCAGCTTTCGCTTACGCGTGGCGTCGCCGCCGTAGCACTTGGCGGTGACGTCCTTGCGCAGCGCGCGCACGGTCTCGCGGGCGATGATCTTGCCGCCGATGGCGGCCTGGATCGGCACCTGGAACATGTGCGGCGGGATCAGCTCCTTCAGCTTCTCCACCATGCCGCGGCCGCGCGTTTCCGCGCGCGTGCGGTGAACGAGCATCGAGAGCGCGTCGACCGGCTCGTCGTTGACCAGGATCGACATCTTCACCAGGTCGGCGGGCTTGTAGTCGGTCAGGTGATAGTCGAACGAGGCGTAGCCTTTCGATACCGACTTGAGCCGGTCGTAGAAGTCGAACACCACTTCGTTGAGCGGCAGGTCGTATTTGACCATGGCGCGGGCGCCGACATAGGTCAGCTCTTTCTGCACGCCGCGGCGGTCCTGGCACAGCTTGAGCACGGAGCCGAGATACTCGTCGGGCGTGAGGATGGTCGCCTCGATCCACGGCTCCTGGATTTCCAGGATCTGCATCACGTCCGGCATGTCGACCGGATTGTGGATCTCGAGCTCGGTGCCGTCGCGCAGCGACATCTTGTAGATCACCGACGGCGCGGTCGCGATCAGGTCGAGATTGAATTCGCGCTCCAGCCGCTCCTGGATGATTTCCAGATGCAGGAGACCGAGGAAGCCGCAGCGGAAGCCGAAGCCGAGCGCGGCGCTCGTCTCCATCTCGTAGGAGAAGCTGGCGTCGTTCAGGCGCAGCTTGCCCATGGCGGCGCGCAGGTCTTCGAACTGCGCGGCGTCGACCGGGAACAATCCGCAGAACACCACGGGGATCGCCGGGCGGAAGCCGGGCAGCGGCTCGTCCACCGGATTGCGCTCGTCGGTGATGGTGTCGCCGACGCGCGTGTCCGCGACCTCCTTGATCGAGGCGGTGAGCATGCCGATCTCGCCGGGGCCGAGCTCGTCGACGATGGTGAGCTTCGGCGTGAACACGCCGGTGCGGTCCACCTCGTAGTGCGCATCGATGCCGATCATGCGGATGCGCTGGCCCTTCTTGAGCACGCCGTCGACGATGCGCACCAGAACGACGACGCCGAGATAGGCGTCGTACCAGCTGTCCACCAGCAGCGCCTTCAGCGTCGCGTTGCGGTCGCCCTTCGGCGGCGGCAGGCGGGTGACGATGGCCTCCAGCACGTCGGGCACGCCCAGGCCGGTCTTGGCCGAGATCTGAATAGCGTCCGACGCGTCCAGCCCGATCACGTCCTCGATCTGCTTCTTGATCTTCTCGGGCTCGGCCGCCGGCAGATCGACCTTGTTGAGCACCGGCACGATCTCGTGGCCGGCATCGAGCGCGTGATAGACGTTGGCGAGCGTCTGTGCCTCGACGCCTTGTGAGGCGTCGACTACCAGCAGCGACCCCTCGCAGGCGGCGAGCGACCGGTTCACCTCGTAGGCGAAGTCGACATGGCCGGGGGTGTCCATCAGGTTGAGGATGTAGTCCTTGCCGTCCTTGGCGCGGTATTTCAGGCGCACGGTCTGCGCCTTGATGGTGATGCCGCGCTCGCGCTCGATATCCATCGAGTCGAGCACCTGCTCCTTGCCCACCATCTCGCGGTCGGAAAGCCCGCCCGTGAGCTGGATCAGCCGGTCGGCGAGCGTCGACTTGCCATGGTCGATATGCGCGACAATGGAGAAATTGCGGATATTCTGGATTGGGACAGCCGTCATGGCGGCGAGATAACACCCGGCGCAGGGGGCTTCAAGCCGAGCGGGGCTGGCGGGCGCCCCTCCCCACCGCTCATTCCCGCGCGCGCAGGAATCCAGCCCAAACTTGCTCATCTCGCCCGGCTGCTTTAGCTCCAGTCCACGCGTCTGCGGGGACGCGCGGAGTGGAGTCGAACTGCCCATGCGACTTTTGAGGCTCCTGACCACCGTCACCCGGCTGCCCGCCTGGTTCCGTTCCGCCCTCACCGACCCGGCGAGCGCCGACGTCGCGGTGCTCTGGTCGCTGACGCTCTACGTGATCGTCTGGACCGCCTACGGCACCATATCCAAAGGCGGCCAGGGGCTGCACCCGGACATGACCGAGATCGTCGCCTGGTCGCGCGATCTCGCCCTCGGCTACCTCAAGCACCCGCCGCTGGCGGCCTGGATCGCGCGCGGCTGGTTCGATCTCTTCCCGCTGACGGAGTGGTCCTACTACCTCCTCGCCATGCTGATGCCGGGGGTGACGCTGTGGATCGTCTGGCGGCTGTCGGCGGACTACCTCGACATCGAAAAGCGGGTGATCGGCCTGGCGCTGCTCACGCTGATCCCGTTCTTCAACTTCCAGGCCCTGAAGTTCAACGTGAACACGGTGCTGATGCCACTATGGGCGGCGACCACCTGGTGGTTCCTGCGCTCGGTGCGCATGCGTAGCGCGCTCTATGCGGCGCTGGCCGGCGCAGCCGCGGGCGGCGCGATGCTGGGCAAATACTGGTCGGTGTTCCTGCTTCTCGGCTTGGGTATCGCGGCGCTGATCGACAAGCGGCGCGCGGCCTATTTCCGTTCGCCGGCGCCGTGGATCACCATTGCCGTCGGCCTCGTGGTGATGGCGCCGCATCTCTATTGGCTGGTTGAGAACCACTTCGCGCCGTTCTCCTACGCGATCGGGATTCACGGCGAGAAGCCGTTCGGCGGCACGTTGCTCAGTGTCGCCGGCTATCTCGGCGGCTCGGTCGCCTATGTGGCGGTGCCGCTGATCATCGTTCTGGTGATGGCCCGGCCCGGGCGCACGACGCTTGCCGACATAGCCTGGCCTTCGGACACCGAGCGGCGGCTGGTGGCGGCGTCGTTCTGGCTGCCGTTTCTGTTGCCCGCGCTCGGCGCGGTGATCGGCAAGACCGAAATCACCTCGCTGTGGTCGATGCCGTGCTGGACTTTGCTGGGAGTGCTGTTGCTGTCGCCGCAGGCGGTGACGGTGCGCGCAATCGACACCCAGCGCATTGCGATGGCCGCGGCTGTCCTGCCGTTCCTGATGCTCGCGGCCTCGCCGGGCATCGCCTATCTCATCCAGCGCAACGTGCAGCCGCCCATCTCCGCGCAGTTTCCCCTGCTGGCGCAGCAGGTCGAAACGCTGTGGCATCAGACGACGCCGGCGCCGCTGCGCTTTGTCGGCGGCTCCGCCGACCTCGCCTATGGCGTGGTTACTTATGCGCCCGACAAGCCGCACGCCTTGACCGACATGCCGGCCCCGAGCGCGGCCGAGCTTGCGCAATCCGGTGCGGTCTATGTGTGCTCCAGCGAGGACAAAGGCTGCCAGAGCGAGGCGCAGAAGCACGCGGCGAGCGTTCCGGGCAGCCAGACGATCGCCAGCGACATCACGCGCGCCGTGCGCGGCCGCCTGGGCAAGCCGCAGCGCTACATCATCGTGGTCGTGCCGCCGCCGATGGTGATGATCGCTCCGCCGCCGCGGTGATGAATTAGCCACTCTTGTCGTCACCGGGCTTGTCCCGGTGACCCCGTTTAGGTGGGCAATGCCTTGCCCTCCTAAACGAGATGGCCGGGACAAGCCCGGCCATGACAGTTTTTGAGTTTCGAACCGGGTCGATCAGTACCGGTAGTGATCCGCCTTGAACGGGCCCTGCTGCGAGACGCCGATGTAGTCGGCCTGGTCCTTGCGCAGTTCGGTGAGCTTCACGCCGATCTTGGCAAGGTGCAGCCGCGCGACCTTCTCGTCGAGCGACTTCGGCAGCACGTAGACTTCCTTTTTGTACTTGCCGTTCGTGTTGTTGGCGAACAGCTCGATCTGCGCCAGCGTCTGGTTGGTGAACGACGCCGACATCACGAACGAGGGATGGCCCATGGCGTTGCCGAGGTTCACCAGGCGGCCTTCCGACAGCATGATGATGCGGTGGCCGTCGGGGAAGGTGATCTCGTCCACCTGCGGCTTGATGTTGTCCCACTTCAGGTTCTTCAGCGAGGCGATCTGAATCTCGTTGTCGAAGTGGCCGATGTTGCAGACGATGGCGCGATCTTTCATCGCGCGCATGTGCTCGATGGTGATGATGTCCTTGTTGCCGGTGGCGGTGACGAAGATGTCCGCGATCGGGGCGGCGTCTTCCATGGTCACGACCTGATAGCCTTCCATCGCCGCCTGCAGCGCGCAGATCGGATCGATCTCGGAGACCATCACGCGGCAGCCGGCCTGGCGCAGCGACGCCGCCGAGCCCTTGCCGACGTCGCCGAAGCCGGCGACCATCGCCACCTTGCCCGACATCATGACGTCGGTGCCGCGGCGGATGCCGTCGACCAGCGATTCACGGCAGCCGTATAGGTTGTCGAACTTCGACTTGGTGACGCTGTCGTTGACGTTGATCGCCGGGAACAAGAGCTTGCCGGCCTTCTGCATCTCGTAGAGACGGTGCACGCCGGTGGTGGTCTCTTCCGAGACGCCCTTGATGTTCGCGGCGAGCTCGGCGAACCAGCCCTTCGGCTTCTCTTTCAGGAGCCGCTTGATCAGCGCGAAGAAGACTTCCTCTTCCTCGGAGCCCGGCTTGTCGAGGAAGGCGGTGTCGCCCTGCTCGGCGCGCAGGCCGTTATGCACCAGCATGGTGGCGTCGCCGCCGTCGTCAAGGATCATGTTGGGCGTGCCGCCGCCGTGCCACTCGAACAGCTTGGCGGTGTAGTCCCAGTAGTCCTTGAGGCTCTCGCCCTTGACGGCGAACACGGGAATGCCGGCGGCGGCGATGGCCGCGGCGGCGTGATCCTGCGTCGAATAGATGTTGCACGAGACCCAGCGCACGTCGGCGCCGAGCGCGGTGAGCGTCTCGATCAGCACCGCGGTCTGGATCGTCATGTGCAGCGAGCCGGCGATGCGCGCGCCCTTCAAGGGCTGCTTCGGGCCATATTCCTCGCGCGTAGCCATCAGGCCGGGCATTTCGGTCTCGGCGAGCGAGATTTCCTTACGGCCGAAGTCGGCGAGCGAGATGTCCTTGACGATGTAGTCGCCGGCAGCGGCGGCCGTGGGCTTGGTGGAAACGGTCATAGCGATCCTTCATGACGGAGGGACAGGTTTCGAGGCTGGCCGTGCCTATAACAGGCCGAGCGGACAGCCGCAACGCATATATAAAGATTTCTTTATGTAGGGTTTAAGGCGGCTGCCTGGCTTTCCTCCCCCGCTCGCGGGGGGAGGGTGGCGAGCGAAGCGAGCCGGGTGGGGGATGGGGTGAGGACGACCCCACCCCCGGCGCGCTAAGGCGCGCCGACCCTCCCCTTGCAGGGGAGGGATGGAACTCGTGACACCGCCCCGGCCCTTATGTCGGGCCCAGCCTGAACCCTCACGCTGCCTTCTTGCCCCAGAGCCGGGCGGTGGCGATGTCGGCGCCCTCGCGTTGCGCGCGCAGCTTGGCCCAGACCACGTCCTCGATGACCCACTCCCAGCCGACGAAGGTGCCAAAACCGCAGTCGACACCGGCGACCACACGTTCGCGGTCGCCGACCGCGGCGACCGCCGCCTCGATGCGCTGCGCGACTACTTCCGGGTGCTCAACGAAATTGCTCTTAGAGTCGATGACGCCGGGAATGAGCACCATGCTGTCGGGCAGCCTGTGCCGCTTGATCGCGGCGAATTCGTGCTGGCGGCGCGGGTTGGCGAATTCGAGGCTGAGCCCGCCGACCTTCGCCTGGTAGAGCGCCGGCAGGATCACATCCATCCCGACATCGTAATTGTGCGGCCCTTCCCAGTTGCCCCAGCACACATGCAGTCGGACACGGTCGGGTGGCAACCCTTCCAGCGCGGTGTTGAGCGCGGCGACGTGTTGCTCGACGGTCTTGGCAAACTCCGCGTCGGACATGTCTTGGAATAAGAGCACGCGCTCCATCGCCATATCCGGCGCGTCTATCTGAAGAATGAAGCCGGCGTCGACGATCGCTTTGTATTCGCCGCGGATCTCGCGCGCGATCGCGTTCAGATAATCCTCATGCGATTTGTAATAGGCGTTCAGCATCGTGGTGGCGATGATGCCCGGCGACGGCGCGTTCATGAAAAATCCGGCGGCATTGCCTTTCACCGCAGCGGACAGCCGCTTCATGCGGTCGACTTCGATGCCGATGGATTTGGTGTCGTGGTACTTGATCTCGGCGATCGCCTGCGGCGCATCGAAAACTTTGCTGTGGTTGGGAATGCGCGCCATCATGCGCTGGGTGAAATCGGGAAACTGCAAGAACTCCTTGCCGTATGGCCGCTTCGACACGCCGCCGAAGCCGCTCATGCGCTGGAGAATGTAGGTCTGGAATCCGACCCGGCCCTGCTCGCCGTCATTGACGATGCCCATGCCGGCCTCGACCTGTTTTTCAAGAACGTGCGCAACGCGCGCTTCGGTCGCCGCCTCGAGCCTGGCGGCGTCGACCGGTTTGCCCTGCTCCTGGGCGAGCAGCATGGAGCTCAGCGGCTCGCCGCGCGGCAGGCTGCCGGTGTGCGTGGTCAGGATGCGGTCGCTGCTGCGCTGCATGGTTGGTGTCCTTCCCTGTGTGGCGTCGCGTTCTCCGCGATCGTCTGTCGGCTCAGCGAGCAAAATTATTGCACGCGTCCGGCGGGAAGCAATCAGCGCATTTGCGGGGACGAGGGGAGGTTATTCTTCTTCGCCGAAGCGATTGGCGACCAGCGCGGCGAGGGCGTCCATGGCGGCCTGCGCGTCGTTGCCGCTGCACGAAATGGTGATGGTCGTGCCGGGCGCGGCGGCCAGCATCATCAGCCCCATGATCGAGGTGCCGCCGACGGTCTCGTGACCGCGCGTCACGGTGATGGTGGCCTTGAACTGTTCGGCTGTCTGCACGAATTTGGCTGACGCCCGGGCGTGCAGGCCCTTCTTATTGACGATCTCCACCACGCGCACGATGGGGGCAGAGACATCGTCCTGCTGGGGGTTGCCGTTCGCTCCGGCCGTGTCGCTCATTTACCGTTGAGGACCCGGCTGGCGATCGTACAGTACTTGCGCCCGGCCTCCTGGGCGGCCGCGACCGCAGCTTCCAGCGGGCAGTTCTCCCGCACCTTGGCGAGCTTGATCAGCATTGGCAAATTGATGCCGGCCAGCACCTCGACCTTGGGCTGGCTCATGACCGAGATGGCGAGATTGGAGGGCGTGCCGCCGAACATGTCGGTCAGGATAGCGACGCCCTCGCCGCTGTCGACGCGCTTGACCGCGTCGAGAATATTCTTCCGACACTGCTCCACGTCATCGTCGGGGCCGATGGTGATGGCCTCGATCTGACGCTGCGGACCCACCACGTGCTCCAAGGCTGAGCGAAACTCTGTGGCGAGCCGCCCGTGGGTCACTAATACGAGGCCGATCATTCCGAACTCCTCGCGGGCGCTTTCTCTTTGGTGCGCCGCACGAAAGGGCGCACATTCACGCCCATCCGGAGCCCCATTGCAAGGGGTTCCCCCGCTATATAAGCGTTCTGTTGCACTGCGGAAAGGCGGGGCCACAAGAGGCTCAAAGGGTCCGTTACCGGCGGGCACGATCCTATGCCCGTTATGATTAATTCTTCGACAGGATCGAAGGCGCCGGAGGTACTCCAAATTCCTGTGCCCGGTCAATCGTCCATCGGTGGAGTTCGCAGGGCGGCGAGTACGAGCGGCAGCGCCGGCATACCGGAGGCCACTGTCAGCCGGGGCAGGGTGACGCCGGAAAGCTCCGCTGTTCCAGCCGCTTGCGGCGGCAGGCGGGCAGCGTCGGCAGCCGCCAGGTCCACCACCAGGCCGACAACCGCCAAGGTCTCGTAGGGGAGGCGGCGGATGCCCAAACCGCGGATTTCGAGCATGCCGGCGAGCTCGGCAACCGGACGCACCAGCAGGCGCCCGGCGTGGGCTTCGACAAAGACGCGGTCGTCGGCGACGAGTCGGGCGAAGGGCAGGGCGCCCCCGGCGGCCTCAATCACGTCCCAGGCAAGCCGCGACTTTCCCGCACCCGCCGGCCCGCGGATCAGCATGGCCTTGGGGCCGGTGAGGACAGCGGTGGCGTGGATGGTGGGATTTTCTGAAGCCATTTGCTCGGAAGTTGTCCCGTCATCCTTCGATGGGCCGCTACGCGGCCACCCCAGGATGACGGATACAGGCTGCGGACGCCACTCGGTCCGAAGCGATCACATCGCAGGCAGGCGCACGATAAACCGGGCGCCGAGGACGCGCGGCGCTTCGTCCTTTTGGCCCGCGCCAGCGGGCACACAACGGTTCTCGGCCCAGATGCGGCCGCCATGCGCTTCGACGATCTGCTTGGAGATCGAGAGGCCGAGCCCGGAATTCTGGCCGAAGCCCTGGTCGGGGCGGTCGGTGTAGAAGCGCTCGAAGATCTTTTCCAGCGCGTCGGGGCTGATGCCGGGGCCGTCGTCGTCGACGATGATGTCGACGTCGCTCTTGAGCTTGCGGCAGGTGATGCGCACGGTGCCGCCTTCGGGCGAGAACGAGCGCGCATTGTCGAGCAGGTTGCTCACCACCTGGCCGAGACGCGAGTCATGGCCGGGCACCTTGAAGTTTACGGGCGCCCCGCCTTCGAAGGCGACCGTCACGCCGACCTCGTTGATGCGGACTTCGTTGGCCGCCTTCACCAGCGCCTCGAGCATCTTGGACAGTTCGACGGGCGCAGCCTCCTGGCGCTGCAATTCGGCATCGAGCCGGCTGGCGTCGGAAATGTCCGAGATCAGCCGGTCGAGCCGCTTGACGTCGTGTTCGATCACGTCGAGCAGCCGCTTGCGGCTCTGCTCGTTCTTGGCCAGCGGCAGCGTCTCCACCGCCGAGCGCAGCGAGGTGAGCGGATTGCGCAGTTCATGCGCAACGTCGGCGGCGAAGCTCTCGATCGCCTCGATGCGCGTGTACAGCGCATTGGTCATGTCGCGCAGCGCGCCGGACAGATGGCCGATCTCGTCGCGGCGGCGCGTGAAGTCGGGGATCTCGACGCGTGTGCGGATGCGGCGGCGGACGCGCTCGGCGCCGTCGGCGAGACGCCGCACCGGTCCGGCAATGGTGCCGGCGAGCAGCATCGACAGCACGACCATGACGCCGGCGGCGACCAGGAACACTTTGACGATGGCGAGGCGCTCGGCCTCCACCATGTCGTCGATGTCGGCGCCTTGCGTCGAGAGCATCAGCGCGCCGCGCACGGCGCGGAAGCGCTGCACCGGCACCGCGACCGAGACGATCACCTCGCCGCGCTCGTTGACGCTCACCATGCTGGCGTGCTGGCCGTTGAGCGCCTGCGTAACTTCCGGATATCCCTTGCCGTTCTCAGGCCCGAGATCCTTGTACAGCGGCAGATCGCCACGGCCGAACCAGCGGCGCAGCGCGATGAAGGCCCGCTCGACGATGCCCGGCTTCTCCGCCGTCGGCGGCGGCAGATCGAAGCGCAGCACGTCGCCGCGGCCGTAGAGATTGCGGCTGTCGAGGATCAGCACGCCGTCGCGGTCATAGATGCGCGCGCGCGTCTTGGTTGGTGAGACCAAGCGCCGCAGCACCGGCGCGACGCGCTCCGGATTGATCGGGAACTCGATGCCCGACATCGAATCGTCGGACGGGCCGTAGCTTTCGCCGGCCTGCAATTCGAGCAGGCGGTCGGGATCGATAGTGATGGAATCGGTGTCGACCGTAGCAGAGGCGGCGATGGCGCCGGCGATGATCTCGCTCTGCACCAGCAAGCTCTGCACGCGCGCGTCGATCAGGCCGGCGCGGAACTGCGAGAGATAGAGCACGCCGGTGACCAGCGTGACGAGGCCGGCGAGGTTGAGGATGACGATGCGGCGGGTGAGGCTGGAGAAGCTCTGCCGCACGAAGAACTGCCACGCCGACCCGACGATCTTTCGGATCGCGCGGAAACGCTCGCGCGCCAGATGCGGAACGTCTTCTCCGCGCCCTTCGGCGTCCTGAACTGTGATGTCTGCAGTTCGATCGAGCACGTCGTTCAATCCAGCCCGGGTTGCTCGTTGACGGTCATCCGTGCGCTGATCTTAGCCCAAATCGATCCGTATCCCGATACGCTCGGGATCGGACCTTTCGAAATCATGCGCGCGCCGTCGCCCCGCGACTCTAGCCCAATCTGGGCGGCCCGTCAGGCCGCCCACCTCACGATTATGCTGCTTCTTTGAACCGGTAGCCGACGCCGTAAAGCGTCTCGATCATCTCGAAGTCGTCGTCGACGACTTTGAACTTTTTGCGCAGCCGCTTGATGTGGCTGTCGATGGTACGGTCGTCGACGTAGACCTGATCGTCGTAGGCGGCGTCCATCAGCGCATTGCGGCTCTTCACCACGCCGGGGCGGGTGGCGAGGGCTTGCAGAATGAGGAACTCGGTGACGGTGAGAGTGACCGGCTCGTTCTTCCACGTGCAGGTGTGGCGCTCAGGGTCCATGCGGAGGAGGCCGCGCTCGAGCACCTTTGCGGAATCGACTTCCTTGACCGGGGTGCCGTCCTTCGGCGTCACGCGGCGCAATACCGCCTTCACACGCTCGACCAGGAGCCGCTGCGAGAACGGTTTGCGGATGAAATCGTCGGCGCCCATCTTGAGGCCGAAGGCTTCTCGGTGCGCTGCTACAGCGACGGGGCCGAGGCATTGAAGGGCCTGAGCGCGCAACCGGTCGACCTCGCTGTCCTCGACATCAAGATGCCGCGCATGGACGGTATGGAGACGCTGCGGCGGATGCGGCAGAAGACCGACATCCCGGTGATCTTCCTGACCTCGAAAGACGAAGAGATCGACGAGTTGTTCGGGCTCAAGATGGGCGCCGACGATTTCATCCGCAAGCCTTTCTCTCAGCGCCTTCTCGTCGAGCGCGTGAAGGCGATCCTTCGGCGCTCCAATCCCAAGGACGCCGCCAGCCAAAAGGAGACCGAAGCCAAGATCCTTGAGCGTGGCCGGTTAAAGATGGATCCCGAGCGTCATACCTGTACATGGGACAACACCGCGGTGACGCTGACTGTCACCGAGTTTC
>DATARB010000058.1:0-25045 GCA_036264375.1 Pseudolabrys sp. | reverse complement strand
CGAACGGCAAGCCCGATCCGATCGCTGCCGCGAGAGACATCCGCGAAACATTCCACCGCATGGCGATGAACGACGAGGAGACCGTCGCGCTGATTGCCGGCGGCCACACCTTCGGCAAGGCCCATGGCGCCGGCGATCCCTCGCTGATCGGTCCGGAGCCGGAAGGCGCCCTCATCGAGGAACAGGGCCTCGGCTGGAAGAGCCGGCATGGCACCGGCCTCGCAGCCGACACCATCACGGGCGGGCCGGAAGTCACCTGGACGCAGACGCCGACGAAGTGGAGCAATCACTTCTTCGACAACCTGTTCAACAATGAATGGGAGCCGACGCAGAGCCCGGCCGGTGTGCCTCAGTGGAAGGCGAAAGGCAGCGCCGCCACGATCCCGGACGCCCACGACAAGTCGAAGAAGCATGTGCCGACCATGCTGACCACGGACCTCTCGCTGCGGCTCGACCCGGCCTACGAGAAGATCTCGAGGCGCTTCTACGAGCATCCGGACCAGTTCGCCGACGCGTTCGCCCGGGCGTGGTTCAAGCTGACGCACCGCGACATGGGCCCGATCCAGCGCTACCTCGGCCCGCTCGTCCCGAAAGAGACGCTGATTTGGCAAGACCCGATCCCTGCTGCGAATCACCCGCTGATCGGGGAGCAGGACATTGCCGCCCTGAAGGCCAAGATCCTCGCGTCTGGGCTCACCGTTTCCCAGCTGGTTTCTGCGGCGTGGGCGTCGGCCTCGTCGTTCCGCGGCTCCGACAAGCGCGGCGGCGCCAACGGCGCGCGTGTTCGCCTCGCGCCGCAGAAGGATTGGGATGTCAACCAGCCGGCTCAGCTGGCCGCCGTCCTCAAGAAACTCGAAGCGATCCAGAGCGAGTTCAACGCGTCGCAGTCCGGGGGAAAGAAAGTCTCGCTCGCCGATCTGATCGTTCTTGCCGGCGGCGCCGCGATCGAGAAGGCCGCGAAGGCGGCCGGGCACGACGTGAAGGTCCCCTTCACGCCGGGACGCATGGACGCGTCGCAGGAACAGACCGACGTCGCCTCCTTCGCGCCGCTCGAACCGCGTGCCGACGGCTTCCGCAACTACACCAACAGCAAGAAGCATCAGTTCATGGCGCCTGAGGAGGCGTTGGTGGACCGGGCGCAATTGCTGCGGCTGACGGGGCCGGAGATGACGGTTCTCGTCGGCGGTCTGCGCGTCCTTGGCGCGAATGCCGGGGATTCCAAGAAAGGCGTCTTCACCGACCGGCCGGAAAAGCTGACGAACGACTTCTTCGTCAACCTGCTCGACATGCGCACGGAGTGGCAGCCCGCCGGCACCGATGGCGTGTATGAGGGCCGCGACCGCAAGACGAAAGCGGTCAAGTGGACCGGAAGCCGCGTCGACCTGATCTTCGGGTCACACTCGCAGCTCCGCGCGCTGGCGGAGGTCTATGGCTGCGCCGACTCGCAGGAGAAGTTCGTGAAAGACTTCGTGGCGGCTTGGACCAAGGTCATGAATGCGGATCGCTTCGATATCGCGTAAGCGCGCGACGTCGATAAAGAGAAGTGAAAACGGCCGGGACATCCCGGCCGTTTTTGCGTTTAAGGCTCGCCAAACGCACCTTCCGAAAAAAAGTAAATGCAAGCCTGCAGTTGTCTCGGCGCGATCATCTTTAGGTGACGATCGGCTCCATCGCATCCGAGCGCCGCGCGGCCGCACAAAGCGTCACATCGGTGTGAAGCGACGGATCATTCCCGCGCGCTGCGCGTATTGCATTCTTCGTGTGGGGCGACATTGGAGTAACCCGCACATGACGGATCGTTCAGTATCCACCGCTCCCCAAAATCAACTCGCGCCGAAACTCGTTGCTGAGTTCATCGGCACATTCGCATTCGTATTCATCGGCGCCGGCGCGGCGGCAATCATCGGCGATGGCCGCGGCCTCGCCGGCATCGGCGCCGTCGCGCTTGCGCACGGACTGACCATCATGGTCTTCGCCTTTGCCTACGGGGACGTGTCCGGCGGCCATTTCAATCCGGCGGTGACCATCGGCGTTCTGGCGGCGCGAGCGATGCGCCTGGTCGATGCGATCGGCTACATCGTCGCGCAGATCGCCGGCGGCATCGCCGGCGCGCTCGTGCTGCGCGGCGTGCTCGGCGGAACAGCGACCGGTCTCGGCACGCCGAAGCTCGCGCAGGCGCTGCATCTCGGAACGGCGGTTGTGACGATCACGCCCGAAGCCGGGTTCCTGATCGAAGCCGTGCTCGCCTTCTTCCTCGTCACGGTCGTGCTCAACACCGCGGTCAGCAGCCGCTCCACCGTCTTTGCGCCGCTCGCCATCGGCATGACGGTGAGTCTCAACATCCTCATGGGCGGCGCGCTGACCGGCGCTCCATTCAACCCCGCCCGGGCCCTCGGGCCAATGGTCGCGACCGGGAACTTCCACGACACGTGGCTCTACGTCGCGGCGCCAATCGTCGGCGGCATCATCGCGGCTCTCGTGCATCTCGTGCTCGCGCGAATGGCGCATGACGACGAGCGGACGCTACCGGCGACACCCGCAGCGGTCACAAAATGATGACGCTGATAAGCCGTCCTTATCATCAGATCTAGTCAATACGATTAGACCTGATGACCTCCGGCTCCTAGGTAACGAACAGCTTGGAGCCTGTCCAAACTCTACGTCGTAACCACGCGAAGCGAAGGTCTATCACGATGGCCCAAAAACCAACCCTGACAACAACTGCCGGCAATCCGATCGCCGACAACCAGAATTCCATGACCGCAGGCCCCCTGGGTCCGGTGCTCATGCAGGACTACCAGCTCCTCGAGAAGCTCGCCCACCAGAATCGCGAGCGCATTCCGGAGCGAACGGTGCATGCAAAGGGCTGGGGCGCGCACGGAACCCTCACCATCACAGGTGACATTTCAAAGTTCACCAAGGCGAAGGCGCTGCAGAAGGGCGCCAAGACGCCGATGATCGCCCGCTTCTCGACGGTCGCCGGCGAGCTCGGCGCGGCCGACGCGGAACGCGACGTACGCGGCTTCGCACTCAAGTTCTACACCGAGGAAGGCAACTGGGATCTGGTTGGCAACAACACGCCGGTCTTCTTCGTCCGCGATCCCTACAAGTTCCCGGACTTCATCCACACGCAGAAGCGTCACCCAAAGACCAACATGCGGTCGCCGACCGCGATGTGGGACTTCTGGTCTCTGTCGCCGGAGAGCCTGCACCAGGTCACCATCCTGATGTCGGATCGCGGCCTGCCGGTCGGCGTGCGCAACATGAACGGCTATGGATCGCACACTTACTCGTTCATCAACGCCAAGAACGAACGCTTCTGGGTCAAGTTCCACTTCAAGACCATGCAGGGTCACAAGCACTGGACCAACGCGGAAGCCACCAAAGTCGTCGGCTCCACCCGCGAGTCCACGCAGGAAGACCTGTTCACCGCGATCGAGAAGGGTGACTTCCCGAAGTGGAAGATGCAGGTGCAGGTGATGCCGGAAGCCGATGTCGGCAAGCATTGGTACAATCCCTTCGACCTCACCAAGGTCTGGCCGCATGGCGATTACCCGCCGATCGACATCGGCACCTTCGAGCTCAACAAGAATCCGGAAAACTACTTTCAGGAGATCGAGCTCGCGGCCTTCTCGCCGTCGAACATCGTGCCGGGCATCGGCTTCTCGCCCGACAAGATGCTGCAGGCGCGCGTGTTCTCCTATGCCGACGCGCACCGCTACCGCCTCGGCACCCACTACGAGCACCTGCCGATCAACGCGTCCAAGTGCCCCGTGCACAACTATCACAAGGACGGTCCGATGCGGTTCTTTCCCGCCGAGACCGGCAATGTGGACGCCTACTACGAGCCGAACTCGATGAACGGCGCCGCGCAGGATGCCCGTTTCGCCGAGCCCCCGCTCAAGATTTCCGGAAATGCCGACCGCTACAATCACCGCGACGGCAACGACGACTACAAGCAGGTGACGGCGTTGTTCAACCTGTTCACGCCGGACCAGAAGAAGCGGCTGTACATGAACGTCGCGGAAGCGATGTGGGGCATTCCGGAAGAGATCGCGGAACGCCAGCTCGCGCACTTCAAGAAGGCGCATCCGGATTACGAAGCCGGCGTGCGTGCCGAACGTGACCGGATGACTCGCGAAAAGGCCTCCGAAACGGCCCAGCAGCAGAAGATGCCGAAGGGCGCCCAGGCGGCAGAGTAAACCACCGCTGCATCACGAAACGAAACGGCCGGGGATTTCCCCGGCCGTTTTATTTTTGCTGTCTTATCCGTTCCCTTTCAGGGGGAATTTTGGCATCTCCTGGCATCCGCTGGCACTTCGCAATCACGCGGGCCTTCTGAACAGGGACCATCACCGATGACGAGCAAGAAGAAAGCCCAAGCCGCCGACGCCGCAGATGCCGCGCTCATCCCGGCCTGCAAGAAATTCACCGCGACGATCCTCAAGGGCAACAAGCCGCAGACCTCCGAGTTTGACACGCTCGCCGACGCGTAGCTTGCAGCGGCGAAACTGAATGGGACCACGAACAATGGTCGCAAAGCGCTGGTGTATGCGATCACCGACGATGGCCGCGCGATCCTCATCCGCGCTTTGAAGGAAGCCGCGCCTGCGAAGGCCGAGAAACCGGCGAAGGCTCCCGCCAAGAAGGCCAAGCCAGCTGCGAAGAAAGCGGCGGCGCCGAAGCCCGACGGCTCGAAGGTCGAGATCGTGATCGCGATGCTGACCGGCAGGAAGGCGATCACTTGCAAGGATATCGCCGAAGCCACTGGATGGCCGTCCGTCAATATCAAGGCGATCTGCGGGCGCAAGGGGATGAAGCTGAAGAAACTCCGTCCGGCCATGTCCGCGCTCCGCTTGCGACACAACCCAGTGAATCAATCAAAGCCCGATTCGCATTGGGTTTTTGGAGGCTTCCGTCCGGTCTAACGGGGTGCACACCACATGTTCGGCGACGCCGCCTATTGGAATGCTGGCACGAATGAAGGAACTGGCGGTGCCTTTACGATGGTCGGCGCTGTCGTCTAGTCGCGGACCCAGCACTCCACGGTCAGCATTGCATCGACCTTGCGCAAGCCGGCACCGGTCAGTGCTGACCGGATCTCGCTGACACGCTTCTCGCTAAGCAGCCATGGGTGGAACTCGATAATAGCCAAACGGAGGCGCTTCAGCAGCAGCGAGTTCTCAGAAACAACATCATATTCCCCGCCTTCAATGTCCATAATCAGCGCATTGAAAATAAGTTTGGTTTTATTTTCGATCTCACTAACGCTAATGGTATCAACCTTAACTCCCGTATCCGACACTGAATTGCTGTCCATGACCCTATCGGTACTTATATAAGCTACTTCTTTATTTGACAGAACAGCGTTAATAACGTGAAATTTTGCGCCATTTGTGTCTCTGTTATTTTGAAGTGTGGGTATAAGCAGCGGATTTGCTTCTATGGCTACATGAGCGCTGCGGTTTTCCAGTGTTTTGTTTATAGAACAGGACACTACGCCCAGGCTTGCGCCCAATTCTAAGACCGTATCGGTTGGCTTCAAGTGTCTCGTCGAGAGGGTTCGCTCCGGCAGCTCATAGGAATCTGCAAAGAATTTTCCCCGCATCTCCATCGTGCTGAGGTGTTTTGGAATTGTGAATTCCATACCGCCAGTCTTGTACGTCTTGATGAATATATCGAAGGCCATTCCAGCCATAATCTTAGCCAGCCTATTAACGCGCCTTCCGACTGGGGATTTTGTTATAGATTTGAGAGCGTAGACCGACGACTGCATCAAATTCATAGTGCGCATCCTCTGAGCGTCCATAAAGTCTGGTCGGCCTTCGACAGAAGCGTTTGACGGATGCGAGGATATCGTCGGCGGATTTGGAGTGCTGGGGCCCCAAACAAACGTGGGGTACTTTCCAAATAAAAAAGTCGATCAGTTCGGTGTCGACCAATGGCCAAACTTCGTTCTGGCTCGCTTACCTGCACCGTGGTGCATTACCCAATGCTTACCCGAGCAGGTCAACGCATCCAACGGAATTCAAGAGGTACCTCGCCCGACATCGCTGAATATCGCTGGAAATAGCGTCCCGCGGTGCCAAATTTGTGCCAACGATCAAGAGGCAGATCAGGGCCAGCGTTAATCCGCTCTCCACCGGAGTTCTGAGATTCCTCTATATCCAAGCAATGATTTCGGGAGCCTTCCGATTTAGCCCACAGAATACCCCACACTCTTTTTTGCTGGCCTCCTCGAATCTTTGTCCACTCAAAAGAACCCCGTCAGTATAGGGATGGCGAATCGCCCGATCCACTCACAAGCAAAAAGGTCATCGACGTGTCCATCGGCGCGCGGTGAATGCAGCGGCGGGCGTTTTGCGGGGACGCGCGTCCGTCAGCGCCGGAGCGGCCCGAGTGGCCGCGCCGTTCTTTTGGCATCTAGTGAAACTCGCTGGCGTTATCTGTTCGCTTAATCCATCGCGCGTGCGGCATCATTCTTAATGAATGGGCGTTGACCCGCATTCACATAGAGGCATAACGATGCCCATGGCGGCGCGCATTGGGATGTTCAAGGCAACCGCGGCGGCTATGGGATGCTATGCGGCTATACCCGGCTTTTGCCGCCTGATTTGAATACAAACCGGATACGGATCGGCCTGCGCTGTGAAATCATTACGCTTTACGTTTTTTGGGTTGCCGGCTTCCCTTTCAGGGGAGGGATGAGTGCCCTGAGTGGACGACGTGTCACGAATTGCCGCCTTCGACCGCGCCGCCGGCGGCTTTCAGCACCTCCGGCTGCGGCATGGCGATGACATTGTAGCCAGAATCCACAAAATGGATTTCGCCCGTCACGCCGGTTGAAAGCTCCGAGAGCAGATAGAGCCCGGCGCCGCCGAGTTCCTCCAGCGTCACGCCGCGGCCGAGCGGCGAGTATTTCTGCTGGAAGGCGAACATGTAGCGCGCGTCGGTGATGCCGGCGCCGGCGAGCGTGCGGATGGGACCCGCCGAGATCGCGTTGACGCGAATTTTCTGCGGCCCGAGATCGACTGCGAGATAACGCACCGAGGCTTCGAGCGCCGCCTTGGCCACGCCCATGACGTTGTAATTCGGCATGGCGCGATCGCCGCCATTATAGGTGAGCGTCACCATCGATCCGCCATTCGGCATCAGCGCGGCCGCGCGCTTGGCCGCTTCGGTGAAGGCGTAGCAGGAGATCACCATCGTGCGGATGAAGTTCTCGCGCGTCGAATCCGCGTAGCGGCCTTTCAGCTCCGTCTTGTCGGAGAAGGCGATGGCGTGCACGAGGAAGTCGATCGTTCCCCACTTCGTCTTCGCTGCGTCGAACACCGCGTCGACCGTGGAGACGTCCTCGACATCGCACGGCATCACGAACGACGAGCCGACCTGTTCGGCCAGCGGCTTCACGCGTTTGGCGAGCGCGTCGCCTTGGTAGGTGAAGCCGAGCTCGGCGCCATGCTGGGCGAGCATCTTGGCGATACCCCAGGCGATCGAGTGGTCGTTGGCGACCCCCATCACCAGCCCGCGTTTTCCGTTCATCAGCCCCGGCATCGTCTCAACCTCGATTGTCGTCGCCCGCGAAAGCGGGTGACCCAGTAATCCCCGTGCTCATGAATGACAAGTCGGTGAGTCCTGAATGCCCACCACAAGTCAGCTATAGCTGACTTGTTTACTTGATAATGCCGATCTCGGGTATACCCGAGATCGGCCCGCGGGCATGACAGCAAGAGCCGGAAATGATTTATCTTACGCATCCAGCCGTTTGAACGCCACCGACGCGTTGGTGCCGCCGAAGCCGAAGGAGTTCGACAGCACGGCGCCGAGCGCGACGTTGTCCTTGCGCTCGCGCGCGATCGGCATATCGGCGAAGGCGGGATCGATCGTCTGGATGTTGGCACTCTCGCAGATGAAGCCATTGTTCATCATCAGCAGCGAGTAGATCGCCTCCTGCACCCCGGCGGCTCCGAGCGAGTGCCCGGTGAGCGACTTGGTCGCGGAGATCGGCGGGCAATTGTCACGGAACACGGCGCGGATCGCCTCGATCTCCTTGAGATCGCCGACCGGCGTCGCGGTGGCGTGCGGATTGATATAGTCGATCGGCGCCTTGACGGTGTCGAGCGCCATCCGCATGCATCGCGCCGCGCCTTCGCCCGACGGCGCGACCATGTCGTAGCCGTCCGACGTGGCGCCGTAGCCGGCGACCTCGCCATAAATCTTGGCGCCGCGCGCCTTCGCGTGTTCGAGTTCTTCCAACACCAGCACACCCGCGCCGCCAGCGATGACAAAGCCGTCGCGATCTTTGTCGTAGGCGCGCGAGGCAGTCCGCGGCGTGTCGTTATATTTGGTCGACATCGCGCCCATGGCGTCGAACAAGTTCGACATGGTCCAGCTCAGCTCTTCCGAGCCGCCGGCGAAGACCATGTCCTGCTTGCCCCATTGAATGAGTTCCGCACCGTTGCCGATGCAGTGGTTCGATGTCGCGCAGGCCGACGAGATCGAATAATTCACGCCTTTGATCTTGAACCACGTGGCGAGTGTCGCCGACGGGCTAGACGACATCGCTTTTGGTACGGCGAAGGGACCGATGCGCTTGGGCGAGCCCTTCTCGCGCGTGATGTCGGCCGCTTCGACGATTGTCACGGTCGAAGGACCGCCGGAACCCATGACGATGCCAGTACGCTCGTTGGAGATGTCCTTTTCCTCGACGCCGGAATCGCGGATCGCTTGCTCCATGGCAACGTGATTCCACGCCGAGCCCTGGCTCAGGAATCGCATCGCGCGCCGGTCCACCGAACCGGCTGGATCGAGGGTCGGCATGCCCTGCACCTGGCAACGAAACCCGTGCTTGGCGAATTCCTCGGCGTGCGTGATGCCGGACTTCGCCTCGCGCAGACTGGCGAGGACTTCCTGGGTATTGTTGCCGATGGACGAGACGATGCCCATTCCGGTGACGACGACGCGTCGCATTGGCGAAATATCCTCATTCCCGCGGGGGACGATTTCCGTTCGAGCGACAGATTGACCGGACGCGCTGATTTCGCAAGGGTCCCGCCGCAATTCACAGGGCGTCGCGCGTGACAACCTACGAGTGTTACGTTGCTTATTATGCGCCGCTTGGTTGCAGCGCTTCATCCTGCTTGAAGAGGCCGACCTTGAGATCGTTCGCGCGATAGATGACGTTGCCGTCGGCGGAAAGCCAGCCGTCGGCGATACCGAGGACGAGCTTGGATCGCATCACGCGCTTGAAGTCGACGCCGTAGACGACCTTTTTGACCGACGGCAGCACCTGCCCGGAGAACTTCACCTCGCCGAGGCCAAGCGCACGGCCCTTGCCGGGCGCGCCGAGCCAGCCGAGGAAGAAGCCGACCATCTGCCACAGCGCGTCCAGGCCCAGACAGCCCGGCATGACCGGATCGCCCTTGAAATGGCAGAGGAAGAACCAGAGATCCGGCTTCACGTCGAGCTCAGCGCGAAGCATGCCCTTACCGTGTTCCCCGCCCTGCTCCGAGATTTCGGAGATGCGGTCGAACATCAACATCGGCGGCAGCGGTAATTGCGCGTTGCCGGGCCCGAAAAGTTCGCCGCGTCCACAGGCCAGGAGGTCTTCGTAATCGAAGCTATGACGTCGATTGTCCATATTTTTTGTGTTTGTCTTGTCTGTCGCTCCCCCGCTCGGGGAGCTTGCCTGTAATCCCATAGGGCGAATTCCTAACACACGAAGTCTAGCGGGCAAAGCTCGCCCCGGGACCGGCGGTGAAGGATCGTTTTCCCATTCGGAGCGCGACAAATTGGCGCTTTGGTCAATTGCGAGGGAGTTGCATCTACGGATCCCTTTCGTATATGTTTCACTTGAAACGGTTTTGCCGGCCTGCGTTAATGGCTGGACGATTGGGCGTAGCGATGACCGAAACTCGGACCCTGGTAGTCACTTCCGACGCGGAGCCGGCCGACATCTCGCCGCGCACCGGCTGTCCTTGGCACGATGTGAAGTCCATGCTGCGTCAAGTCGGCCTGCGACCGACACGTCAGCGCATGGCGCTCGGCTGGATCTTGTTCGGCAAAGGCGACCGCCACCTCACTGCGGAAATGCTGTACGAGGAAGCGTCGCGCGCCAAGGTTCCGGTGTCGCTTGCGACGATTTACAACACACTCCATCAGTTTACCGAAGTAGGTCTGCTACGTCAGGTTGCGGTGGATGGTTCCAAGGCCTATTTCGACACCAACGCGTCCGCCCATCATCACTTCTTCGTCGAAGGCGAGGATGAGCTGCTCGACATCCCGGGTGCCGACGTGATTGTCGGCAAGACGCCAAGCCCGCCGGAAGGCTACGAGATCGCGCGGGTGGATGTGGTCGTGCGCCTGCGGCGCAAGAGCTGATCTTCACGCAAGCAGGCCTTCACCGTCGTCCTGAGGTGCGAGCGCGCTTGCGCGAGCCTCGATGGACGGCGGCGGCACTGTGCCCGTCATCCTTCGAGGGCGCTGCGCGCCACCTCAGGATGACGGAACGCCCCTAATCCACCTTCTCGTTCGGATAGGCGCCCCAGAGGCGATCCTGCTGGATCCAGCCGCCGAAGCTCTTGCCGCTGATCTCGCACCAGGCGCCGTCGCAGGACTTGAGCGAGGCGAGCACGCCGGATTGCAGACGCGCGACCACCGCTGACTGGGTGTCGCGGGTTCTGTAAAGGGGCACCAGCTCCGAATTGAGCTTCGGTACCACCACCGCGGTGCGCTTGCCTGACAGCATAGAGTGGTAGACCCAGCCCTCAGACCCCTCCCAGTCGCGGATGCGGCGCCAGTTCTCGAACTCGGCGGTGACCTCCACCGGCATGCCGGCGCGGGTGTAGACCCAACGCACGTCCTGGTCCTTGTTGGGCCCGCCGCGCACGTTTACGCGATCCGACTTGAGGCTGACGAAGCGCGGAACCGGCAGACCGCTCACGGCGCCGGTGCCAAGGGCTTGATCCGTGCCCGCCGCCCGGGCTGGCTTACTTACCGCAAAAAACAGGTGCGCCGAGGCGGCGACCGCGGCCACGATCAAACCAAGGCCCACGGCCCGAAAGCTTTGTCTTGTCACTGCCATCTGATAGGAAAGTTGCGGATTTCCGTTGCCCGCGCATGCGGTGAACAGAGTGTGGGCGAGCACGGTTAAAGAGGGCTGAATCGGCCTTTGTTTGGCGGCAATATCGTCCGGCCGACAGAGGTCCTGAGATGAGGGCACATGCCGAAGGGCAAGAAGCCGCTGGTTATCGTCACACGCAAGCTGCCCGACACAGTCGAGCTGCGCATGCGGGAACTTTTTGAGGCGCGTCTCAACCTCGACGACAAGCCGATGTCGCAGGCCCAGCTCGCGGAAGCGGTGCGGACCGCCGACGTGCTGGTGCCGACCGTGACCGACCGCATCGACGCGTCGGTACTCAGCAAGGCCGGCGAGCAGCTCAAGCTGATCGCCAATTTCGGAAACGGCGTCGACAACATCGATGTCGCCACCGCGGTTCAGCGCGGAATCACCGTGACCAACACGCCAGGCGTGCTCACCGAAGATACCGCCGACATGACGATGGCGCTGATTCTCGCCGTGCCGCGCCGCCTTGTCGAAGGCGCGCAAGTTCTGACAGCGGACAGGGACTGGACCGGCTGGTCGCCGACGTGGATGCTCGGGCATCGCATCTGGGGCAAGCGCCTCGGCATCATCGGCATGGGCCGCATCGGCCAGGCGGTGGCGCGGCGCGCGCGCGCCTTCGGCTTGCAGATCCACTATCACAATCGCCGCAAGGTTGCGCCCAAGATCGAGGAAGAGCTCGACGCGACCTATTGGGAGAGCCTCGACCAGATGCTCGCCCGCATGGACATCGTGTCGGTGAACTGCCCGCACACGCCGGCGACGTATCATCTGCTGTCGGCGCGGCGGCTGAAGCTGCTGCGGCCGGAGACCTACATCGTCAACACCTCGCGCGGTGAGGTGATCGACGAGAACGCGCTCGCGCGCCTGCTTGAAGCGGGCGACATTGGCGGCGCCGGGCTTGACGTGTTCGAGCACGAGCCGGCGGTGAACCCAAAGCTTGTGAAGCTTGCGCGTGCGGGCAAGGTGGTATTGCTGCCGCACATGGGCTCGGCCACGCTGGAAGGCCGCGTCGACATGGGCGAGAAGGTGATCATCAACATCCGCACCTTCATGGATGGGCATAGGCCGCCGGATCGCGTGCTGCCGAGTATGTTGTGAGCGGGCGGCCTTAAGCTCTTTCTTCACCCTCCCCCTCCAGGGGAGGGTAAAGAGCACCGCGCAAGCGGCTAACGATCCTCCGACAGATCCTTGATCGTCGGCTTTTTGCCCGTCAGCGGATTGTCCGGATCCCACGCATAATTCAATGTCTCGAAGCGCATTGCGCGCGCGTCGATCATCAAGAGCCGGCCGACAAGCCCCTCGCCGAAACCGACGATCTCGCGGATTACCTCGAGCGCCATCAGCGAACCGAGAATGCCCGGCAGCGCGCCGAGCACGCCCGCTTCGGCGCAAGCAGGCACTGAGCCGGCGGGCGGCGGCTCGGGAAACAGACAGCGATAAGTCGGATTGCGCTCGCCGTCGGCGCGCGTTTCGTGCGCGCGGATCGAGGTGAGCGAGCCGTCAAAGGCGCCGATGGCGGCGGTGATCAGGGGCTTCCTCGCGAAGTAGCACGCATCGGAGACAAGATAGCGCGTGGAAAAGTTGTCCGAACCGTCGGCGACGATGTCGTAGCGCGAGATGAGTTCGAGAGCATTGGCCGCGGTCAGCCGGGCGTCAAACGTGTCGACCTGGACATGCGGATTGAGCCGCGCGATCGCGTCGCCGGCGCGGCCGGCTTTCGACTGGCCGATGTCGTCGGTACCGAAGATCACCTGGCGCTGCAGGTTGGAGAGCGACACCACGTCGTCGTCGACGATGCCAAGCGTGCCGACACCGGCCGCCGCCAGATAGAGCAGCACCGGCGCGCCGAGGCCGCCGGCGCCGACCACCAGCACACGTGCCGCCTTCAGTTTGGCCTGGCCGGGTCCGCCCACCTCGCGCAACACGATGTGGCGGGCATAGCGTTCGAGTTCTTGCGTATCGAGCATGACGGCTAAGGCTATGGTGTCGAAAGCGTTTCCGCCAGCCTCCTGAAGGCGCCCCGGCTATTCACGTTGTCACGAAGTGCTTCTTGCGCCGTGTCCGCCTTGGGCTAAGCTTGACGCAAAATAGGGTTAGGGCGGCGTAAATGGTCTTGAGGGGCAAGTCCTCTTGGCTCGTTCTGCTGCTGGCGCTGGGCGCGAGCCCCGCTGTCGCGCAGGACGACCGCATTGGAAGCCCGGACCCGGTACAGGTCACCGAAGCACCGGCTGCGCCAAATCCGGACGCCGCGAAGCCCGCTACCCCGCGCATCGCGGCCCTCGCATCTCCGATCCCACTTCCGAAGGCCGCGCCTCGGCCGGTGCTGGCGACGCCCGCGCCGGCCAAATCCGAGGCGCCGCTCCCCAGGGTCAGGCCCGAGATCGCCAATACCGAAACGGCGAAGGTGGCAGCGGCAAAGACCGACATTGCTCCGGCCGCACCATCCGTCGCTCCGAATCCGTTCGCCGCAATCCCGCTCGACGAGCGGCTGAGCATCCAGTCGGCACTGCTCTGGTCCGGTGACTACCCCGGCGCGGCGAACGGGGAAGACCCGATGCTCGGCGCGATCAAGAACTACCAGAAGCGCGTCAGGTCCACCGTGACGGGCGAGCTCACGCCCGGCGAGCGCGCGAACCTGATCGCCGCGGCAAAGGATCACGAGCAGGAATTCGGCTGGACTGTGGTGGCCGATCCGGCCACCGGCGTGCGCATCGGCCTGCCGGCCAAGATGGTGCCGCTGGCGCGCGAAGCCGCACGCGGCACGCGCTGGTCGTCGGCGCATGGCGAGGTGCAGATCGAGACCTTTCGCATCAAAGAGCCAGACCTCAAGCTCGCCACGCTGTTCGAGCAGGAGAAGAAGCAGCCGAGCACGCGCCGGATCGAGTACAGCGTGTTGCGCGACGATGGCTTCTTCATCAGCGGCATCCAGGGACTGAAGAATTTTTCCGTGCGCGCCACCATGCGCGACGGCGAGGTGCGCGGCTTCACCATTATGTTCGATCAGGCGATGGAGACCATCGTCGCGCCGGTGACCGTGGCGATGGCGAGCGCCTTCTCGCCGTTCCCCGAGCGTAGTGCTCCCTTCGCGGCGCTGTCGAAGTCGGTTGAATACGGCAACGGGCTAGTCGTGAGCGAACGCGGCCACATCGTCACCGACCGCAAGCTCACCGAAAATTGCCAGGTGATCGTCGCCGCCGGTCTCGGCGACGCCGATCGTGTGGCTGACGACAAGGCGACCGGATTGGCGCTGCTGCGCGTCTACGGCGCGCGCATGGCATCGCCTTTGGCCTTGCCGCAAGATGCGCCCAAAAACAGCGAGACGAGCGACGACGTCACGCTGATCGGCATTCCCGATCCGAAGGAGCAGGACCGCGCCAAGCCGCTCACCGAGATCAAGGCGCGCCTCGATGGCAGCGCGATCGAACTGCGTCAGCCGGTGCCAATGGCCGGATTGACCGGCGCCGCTGCGCTCGATGCACAAGGCCACGTGCTCGGCATGACGGCGATGCGCAATGCCGTGGTGGCGAGCACCGAAGCGACCGCGCCGCCAGTGCGGCTCGTGGGCGCCGGAGCAATCCGCGATTTCCTCAGCGCCAACAATGTCGCGCCAGCCCAGACGCAAGTGGGCGATGCGAAGGCGTCGGTCGTGCGCATCATTTGCGTGAGGAAGTAGCTGCTTCTTGTCATGGCCGGGCATGTCCCGGCTATCTCGCTTAGGGAGGCAATGCCCTCCTCAGCGGTATCACCGGGTCACGCCGCTTCGCGGCGGCCCGGTGATGACAGGCAACAAACGTTGCCTGTCACTTATTCTTCCACTCGGGCTTTCGCTTCTCGACGAAAGCCTTCATGCCTTCCTTCTGGTCATCCGTCGCAAAGAGCGAATGGAAGATGCGCCGCTCGAAGCGCACGCCTTCGGCCAGTGACGACTCGAAGGCTGCGTTGATCGATTCCTTGGCCGCCAGCACCGACGGCAGCGACATGGTGGCGATCGTGTCGGCCACCTTCATTGCTTCGTCCATCAAACTCGCCGCCGGAACGACACGCGCCACAAGGCCCGACCTCTCGGCTTCGGCTGCGTCCATCATGCGGCCGGTGAGGATAAGGTCCATCGCCTTCGCCTTGCCGACAGCGCGCGTGAGGCGTTGCGTGCCGCCGATGCCGGGAATGACGCCGAGCTTGATCTCGGGCTGGCCGAACTTGGCCGTGTCGCCGGCGATAATCAGATCGCATTGCATGGCGAGTTCACAGCCGCCGCCGAGCGCGAACCCCGCCACGGCCGCCACGATCGGCTTGCGGGCGCGCGCGGCGCCGTCCCAATCGGCGCAGAAATTCTCCAGATAAGCTTCGATGAACGTCTTGTCCGCCATCTCCTTGATGTCGGCGCCAGCGGCGAAAGCCTTTTCACTGCCGGTGATCAACATGCAGCCGATGTCGTCATCGGCCTCGAACGCGGCGATCGCCTGCATGAGTTCCGTGATGAGTGCCCTGTTAAGCGCATTCAGCGCCTGCGGCCGATTGAGCCGGATGACGCCGACCCGGCCTTTGGTCTCGACGATGATGTTCTCATAAGTCATGCGGGTCTCCGGCGACTTGATCCTGTCAGCGACCGGCATAAAGCCGGGCATGACGGCGGTGAGTCAATCCAGCTTTGCGCCAGAGCGCTTGATGACGTCCGCCCATTTGGCCGAATCCGAGCGGATGACCTCGGCGAAATCCTCAGGGCTACCGCCGCCCGGCTCATCGCCGATCTTGGCGAATTTCTCCTTGAAGCTTTCCGACGCGAGCGCGCGGTTGATGACAGTATTGAGCTTGTCGACGATCGGCCGCGGCACGCCGGCCGGCGCGATGACGCCGGTCCACGTCGGCGCGACATAGCCGGGGACGCCGGCCTCGGCGATGGTCGGCAGATCGGGGAAGGCCGGCGAGCGCTTGGCGCCGCTCACGGCCAGCGCGCGCACGCTGCCCGCGGCCGCAAAGGGCGAGATCGATTGCAGGCTCTCGAACATCAGGTCGACATGCCCGGCGATGAGATCGTTGATCGCCAGCGAGCCGCCCCGATAGGGCACGTGCACGATGTTGGTGTCCGTCATGAACTTGAAAAGTTCGCCGCCGACATGGCCGGGCGAGCCGTTGCTCGATGACGCGTTGGTCAGCTTGCCGGGATGCGCCTTCGCGTAGGCGATCAGCTCTTTGACTGACGTGATCCCCGACTGCGGCGACGCCGCGAGCAGCAGATGCCCGCGCGTGACCAGCGCGATGGGCTGGAAGTCGCGCGCGATATCATAGGGCAGCTTCGCCACCATGTGAGGCGTGATGGCGAGCGCGCCGATCGGGCCCATGCCGAGCGTGTAACCGTCGGGCGTCGACTTCGCGACCAGGTCGAGGCCGATGGTGAGCGCGCCGCCCGGCCGGTCATCGACGATGATCGGCTGGCCGAACTCCTTGCCGACCTCGGCGGCGAGGATGCGGGCGGTGGTGTCCGTGGCGCTCCCGGCCGCCTGCGGGACGATCAGGCGGATGGGACGGTCAGGATATTCGCCGGCGAACGCGGCGGAACCGATAACGCAGGCGATTGCGAGCGCGATGAAGCGCAGCATGGACATTGTGTTTCTCCCCGAGTGTTTTTTCTTATTGGTGGCATACTGGGAGATTCTTGTCATGGCCGGGCTTGTCGCGGCCATCTCGCTTAGGGATGCTGTGCCTTCCTGAGCGGGGTCACCGGGACAAGCCCGGTGACGACGGAGTCGATCACTTCTGACAGCCCGGGCAATAGAAGGTCGAGCGCCCGGCCTGCACGATGCGCTTTACGACGCCCTTGCAACCGCCGGGGCATGGCTGCCCCTCGCGATCGTAGACCAAGAAATTGTGCTGGAAGTCGCCGAGCGAACCGTCGGCGCGGCGATGATCGCGCAGCGACGAGCCGCCCGCCTGGATCGCGTCCTTGAGCACCGCCTTGATCGCGTCGACCAGAGCTGCCGCACGATCGTTCGCGTTGCCGTTGCGGTCGGCGATGGTCGAAGCGCGGCGCTTGGGCGACAGCCGCGCGCGGAACAGCGCTTCACAGACATAAATATTGCCAAGGCCGGCGACGACACGCTGGTCGCTGAGCGCGGCCTTGAGTGACGTCTTCTTGCCGGCGCAGGCTTTCGCCAGCATCGCGGCATCGAATTCATTGCCGAGCGGCTCGGGTCCCAGCGCGCGCAACAGTGGCTCATCGTCCAACTTGTCTCGCCGCACGAGCTTCATGGAGCCGAAGCGGCGCGGATCGTTGAAGGTGATCGTGGCGCCGTTGGACATATGAAACACGATGTGGTCGTGCGCCGTGCTCTTGGAGCGCTCGTGATAGTAGACGCCGGGCTTAGCGTCCTTGCCGACGCGAAACGAGCCCGACATGCCGAGATGCATCAGCAGCACCTCCCCCGACGACAGGTCCGCCGTGAGGTACTTGGCGCGCCGGCCGAGGCCTTCGACTTTTTGCCCCTCCAGCCGCTTGGCAAAATCCTTCGGCAGCGGCCAGCGCAGGTCGCCGCGGCGGACTTCCACCGCCTTGAAGCGCTCGCCTTCCATCGCCGGGGCAAGCCCCCGGCGCACGGTCTCGACTTCGGGAAGTTCGGGCATGGTTAATCTCTTTGACGCACAGAACCCCGTGTCCCGGATGCGGCGCAGCACGAGGCGAAGCGGAGTGATGCGACGCTGATCCGGGACCCAGCTTCAGAGACCGGGGTCCCGGGTCTGCTGCGCACCGCTGGCGCGGCGCGCAGCGCCCGGGACACACAAGCATTCACACATAGCCTCCCCCGCTCCGCCGCGCTATGGTCCTGCCCGCAAAGGATTATTGGACATGCCGACGACGCGCGACGAGACCCATTTCGGCTACCGCACGGTGCCGCTTGCCGAGAAGCAGACCCACGTGGACACCGTGTTCCACTCGGTCGCGCGGCGCTACGACCTGATGAACGACCTGATGTCGGGCGGCCTGCACCGGGCCTGGAAGGACGCGCTGGTGACGGCGGTGAACCCGCCCAAAACCGGCCGCGAGTTCGCCCTGCTCGACCTCGCCGGCGGCACCGGCGATATCGCCTTCCGCACAGTGGCGGCCGGGGGCGGCAACACGCGCGTCGTTGTCTGCGACATCAACGAGGAGATGCTGGCCGTCGGCCGCGAGCGCGCAGCGCAGCGCGGCTATGACCAGGCGGTGACCTTCGAGCAGGGCAATGCCGAGGAACTGCCCTATCCGGACCGCAGCTTCGACTGCGTCACCATCGCCTTCGGCATCCGCAACGTGCCGCGCATCGACCGCGCGCTGGCCGAGGCTTACCGCGTCCTGAAGATCGGCGGGCGCTTCCTGTGCCTGGAGTTTTCCGCGGTGGATGTGCCGGGGCTCGACAGGCTCTACGAGCTCTATTCCTTCAAGGTGATCCCGCGCGTCGGCCAGGCCGTGACCGGTGACCGCGAGGCCTATCAGTATCTCGTCGAATCGATCCGCAAGTTTCCCAAGCCGCAAGGCTTCGCCCGCATGATCGAGGCGGCCGGTTTCCGCCGCGCCTCGTTCACGCAGATGACCGGCGGCGTTGTGGCCATGCATTCGGGCTGGAAATTGTGATCTCCGCCATCTCCCACCTCCTCCGCCTGTCGCGCGCAGGGTTCGTCTTCGCGCGCGAAGGCGTGTTCTCGATGGTCGACACCCGGCCGCTGCCGGTGCCGGCGAAAGCCGCCTTGGCGCTCGGACGGCTGATCGAGCGCCCGAACGCGAAGGATGGCAGCAGCCGCCTCGCCGTCGCGCTGGGCAAGCTCGGACCCAGTTACGTCAAGCTCGGCCAATTCCTTGCCACAAGGCCCGACGTTGTCGGCTCCGCGATCGCCCGCGACCTGGAAAGCCTGCAAGACAAGATGCCGCCGTTCTCGCAAGGAGAGGCGGAAGCAACCGTCGTGGGCGCTTTGGGCAAGCCGATCAAAGCCGCCTACGCGAGCTTCGGGCGCCCGGTCGCCGCGGCCTCGATCGCGCAAGTGCATCGTGCCGAGATTGCCGAAGGCGAGGCGCGCCGTCCGGTGGCGGTGAAGATCCTGCGGCCCGGCATCGAGCGCCGCTTCAAGGTCGATCTCGACGCCTTCTTCTACGCCGCGCGCAAAGCAGAGACGCTGTCGCCCGAGGCGCAGCGGCTGCGCCTGATCGAGGTCGTGGGGACGCTCGCCCGCACCGTGACGCTGGAAATGGATTTCCGCCTCGAAGCGGCGGCGCTGTCCGAGATGGCGGACAACACTCGCGAGGACACCGACTTCCGCGTCCCCGCAGTGGACTGGGATCGCACCGCGCGCGAGGTGCTGACGCTGGAATGGATCGACGGCACGCCGCTCAATGACCGCGCCGCGCTGGAAGCCAACGGCTACGACCTGCCGGCGCTCGGCCGCAACGTGATCCAGAGCTTCCTGCGTCACGCGCTGCGCGACGGCTTCTTCCACGCCGACATGCATCCGGGAAACCTGTTCGTCGACAACGAGGGCCGCCTCGTTGCGGTCGACTTCGGCATCATGGGGAGACTGGGACCGAAGGAGCGCCGCTTCCTCGCGGAAATCCTGTTCGGCTTCATCACCCGTGACTATCACCGCACGGCGCAGGTGCATTTCGATGCCGGCTATGTGCCGCCGCATCATTCGGTGGACGCCTTCGCGCAGGCGATCCGCGCCATCGGCGAGCCCATCCACAACCGCACGGCCGAAGACATCTCAATGGCCAGCCTGCTGACGCTGCTATTCGAGGTGACCGGCCTGTTCGACATGCGCACGCGGCCCGAGCTCCTGTTGCTGCAGAAGACCATGGTGGTGGTGGAGGGCGTGGCGCGCTCGCTCGATCCAAAGCTCGACATGTGGAAGACGGCCGATCCCGTGGTGCGCGAATGGATCGCGCGCAATCTCGGGCCGGTCGGCAAGCTGGAGGGCGCCGTCGAAGGCGCCGGCGAGATCGGACGCTTCATGGGCCAGGTGCCGAGCCTGCTCAATCGCGCCGGCACCCTGGTCGATCAGATCGACGCCATCACGCGCAACGGCCTGGTGCTGTCGCCGGAGACAGTCGCCGCCATCGGCGCCGCGGAAGCGCGCCGCAATCGCTGGACCTCGATCGCGCTCTGGGTGATCGCCGCGCTGCTGCTATGGATCGCGTGGATGATTGCGTGACTGAGCTTACTGCCAAAACGGCGAAACACATTCGACCGCTTACCTCCCCCTGAAAGGGGGAGGGCGATTGTCGTCGCGCAGCGACGGCAATCGGGTGGGGGTCATGCCGCCATTGAATCGAAGAGTGACTCCCTCCCTGACCCTCCCCCTTTCAGGGGGAGGGAACCGAGAGGCCGCGTCTCAGCCCACCAATTCTTCCAGCTTGTCGATGCTCTGCGTCCAACCCGCCTCCATGCCGGCGAGCATCTGCGGCGCGATGGGCGCAAGCCCGACTGCGTGCGCGTGCACGGTCAGCTTCGTCTTGCCGCCCTCCTCCACGAAGGTCACGGTGGTAAGCGACTCGAGCAGCGCCTTGCCGGCGTGATCGCGCGCTTCGGCCATGAAGACCAGCCGCGCCGGCACGAAGACGTCGCGGAAGGTGCCGGTCATCGGATAGATCGTGCCGTCCGGCCCGCACATGTCGATGCGGATCTTGCCGCCGACCCGCACGTCCAGCTCGCACGCCGGATTGGTGAAGTGCCTCGGGCCCCACCACTGCGCCATCTGCTTCGGGTCGGTCCACGCCGCCCAGACCAAGGCACGCGGCGCGTCGAAGACGCGCGTGATAGTGACGGTCGCTTCATTTGCCAACGCGGCCTTAGCAGTCATTGCCATTGCGCTTCTCCCGTTTGCGTTCCCTGAATGGACGAGCACCGTGCTAGAGCGCGACCATGGTCTTGAAGCCGCCGAAGATCATGCGCTTGGCGTCGAACGGCAGGTCCTTCGTCTCCATCATCGCGGCGAGCCGCTTGTCCTTCATGACCTTGGCCATGACGCGGTCGCGCTGCTCACGCGAGCGGTAGACGATCCACGAGAAGACCACGGTCTCGCTCGGCTTGAGCTTGACGCTGCGCGGAAACGACGTGCGCTTGCCGACCTGGACATCGTCGGCAATGCACTCGCGGAATTCCAATGCGCCGTATTCGCGCCAGATCTTTCCGGCCTTCCTCGCCATGCTGCGATAGGCCGCCACGCTCTTCTTCGGCACGGGTACGACAAATCCATCGACGTAAGTCATCGGACAGTGTCTCCCTGGGAATGTTATGGCCCCACCGGCTCTACCCGGCGTAGGCCTGCTTCAGCGCTTCGATGTCGAATTTCTTCATGTGCAGGAACGCATTGGTGACGCGCTCCGTCTTCTCATCGACCGGCTGCGTCAGCATCTCGATGAGTTGCGACGGCACGACTTGCCAGGAGAGGCCGAATTTGTCCTTGAGCCAGCCGCAGGGACCTTCCTGGCCTCCGGCACCAAGCTTGCTCCAGTAGTAGTCGATCTCGTCCTGCGAGTCGCAGAACACCTGGAACGACACCGCCTCGTCGAACTTGAAATGCGGGCCGCCGTTGAGCGCGACGAAAGGCTGGCCGTCGAGCTCGAACGCGACGGTCATCACCGAGCCTTCGGTGCGGCCGTGAATGTCGTGTCCCGCCTTCCCGTACCGGCTGACGTGGCCGATATGGGAGTCCGGGAAGATCGAGACGTAGTGATTCGCCGCATCCTCGCCCTGGGTGTCGAACCAGAGGCACGGCGTGATCTTGCGCTTGGCGATTGCCGACAGGACGATTTGCCAGGAGAGCCCGAACTTGTCCTTCAGCCAGCCGTAGGAACCTTCCTGGCCGCCGGCGCTGAGCTTGCTCCGATAGTAGTCGATCTCCTCCTGAGAATCGCAGAACACCTGGAACGACACCGCCTCGTTGAACTTGAAATGCGGGCCGCCATTGAGCGCGACGAAAGGCTGGCCGTCGAGCGCGAACTCGACGGTCATCACCGAGCCGGCCGCTCGGCCGTGGATCTCGTTGCCCGCCTTCGCGTACCGGCTGATGTGGCCGACACGCGCGTTCTTGAAGATGGAGACGTAGTGGTTTGCCGCCTCCTCGGCCTGCGTGTCGAACCACAGGCACGGCGTGATCTTGCGCTTGGCGATCGCCATGATGTGCTCCCTTGGATGACGCGGCTATTCTGCTGTCGCCAGATAGGCCGTGAGCTGCTCGAGGGTGCCGCCCCAACCCTGGTTCATGCCGTCATGCGACGTGTCGAAGGTCTTCTGCTCTTCTTCCGAGGCATTGTAGGCAGCCCAGCGCACGGTGAATTTGGTCTTGCCGCCGGGGAGTTCTTCAAAGGTGAAGGTGGAGAGCATTTCCAAGGGCCAGGTCGGGGCCATCGGATGCCGTGTGACGCCGCCGGCTTCATCCGAGAACGAGTTGATGAACACCATGCGTTCCGGTGGCGTGATTTCGCGATAGACGAACTTGCCCCACATCGCCTTTCCGTCGGGCGACTCCAGGCCGTAGTGGTAGGTCCCGCCTGGCCGCAGATCCATCTTCGCGGCGATCACCTTGAAGCCCTTCGGGCCCCACCAATGCCGCATGCGCTCCGGCTCGGTGAGCGCCTTCCAGACCAAATCGCGCGGGGCATCGAATACGCGCGATATCACGAAGTCCTTGCTCTGTGAGTCAGCAGCCGACATCGAGTTTTCCTCCACCTTTATTGAAGCTTTGTTTTGGTGAACTTATTGTTCGACGAGCACCATCCAGCCGACGCCGAACTTGTCGGCGACCATGCCGAAGCGCGGCGAGAAGAACGTCTTCGTCAAAGGCAGTTGCACTTGGCCGCCGTCGGACAACGCGCCGAACAATTTATCCGCCTCGGCCTCGCTCTTGGCGGGCAGCGACAGCGAGAAGCCCTTGAACTCCGGCTTTCCGGCGCAGTGGCCGTCCGACGCCATAATCGTCGAATCGCCGATCTTGAAAGCCGCATGCATGATCTTGTCCCCATTGCCGCCGGGACCGCAGGCATTCGGATCATTGCTCTGTTCGGGCGCTTCCTTGAAGCGCATCATCATTTCCACCTTGGCGCCGAGCTCCTTCTTGTAGAAGTCGATCGCTTCTTCGCAGCGGCCGTCGAAGAACAGGTAAGGCTGAACGGGCATGGCGTTTCCTTTCTCTGGGACGATGTCTCTTGAGTGGATGACATTCCTTATGTGGATATTCAGCAGAGCCAGCCGGCGCCTGGGAGAACGGGTGGAACCGGCTTGACAAGATAGGTTGATATCAACATAGTTGCTCCATGTCAAAGCGCGACCAAGTGCCGCTGTCGTCCACGCATCTCGTGCGCGATACGTGCCTGCATCTGCACGTCCAGCGCGCTGCACGAGCGCTGGCGCGCCGCTTCGATGAGGTGTTCCGGCCACTCGAACTCACCAGCGGCCAGTTCTCGCTGCTGATGTCGCTCAACCGTCCGGAGCCGCCAAACATCGGCGATGTCGCCGCGCTGCTCGCCATGGACCGCACGACGCTCACCGCCAATCTCAAGCCGCTCGAGCGGCGCGGCTTGTTGAAGGTCGCGGTCGACAAGGAGGACCGCCGCGGCCGCCGTATCGTGCTCACGGCTGCCGGACGCACCCTGCTCAGCAACGCCTTCCCGCTGTGGAAGCATACGCATGCCGAGGTCGAGAAAGAGATCGCGGCGTGCAGCCCCGATGACTTGCGAAATGCGCTGCGCGCGTTGTCGTGACGCGCGACACGGTGCCGCGCGTCCGCTCATAACCCGCGCTCCGGCGACACAGCCGCGGCGACGTAATTGGCCAGCCGCTCCATGGTCTGCACGAGGCCCGTATCCGCGCCATACTCCTTGATGACACGGGCGCGCTCCTCGGCGCTCGGGAAGACGCCGCGCCAGATAACCCTGGTCCTGCCGCCGAGATCCTCGAAGACAACAGTCGTGTTGAATTGCACCGGCTCGACGTCGCCGCCGCCGCCATGGCGATAAACGATGCGCTCAGGCGCCACGATCTCGTCGAAGGTGATGCGGTTCTGATAATCGCGACCGTCCGGGCCGTGCATAACGAAGCGCCACACACCGCCTGCGCGGAAGTCGAACTCATGCGTGGTCGTGGTAAAACCGTTCGGTCCCCACCATTGCGCCAGATGCTTCGGATCGCTCCACGCCGCGAACACCAGCGTGCGCGGCGCGTCGAGCACGCGCGTGCCGATGATCGCGCGCGGATCGCGGTCGAGATCGATGCTATTTCTTTCGGCCACGCTTCCTCTCCCTTGTCTGCGCCGGCTTAGCGCCGGTCGCCTGTTGCGCCTGCAAGACACGGAGATAGTCGTCGAGACGGTCGAGCCGCTCCTCCCAGAGACGGCGATAGTCCTCGAGCCAATCGTCAGCCTGCTTCAGTGTTTTGGCCTCAATGCGGCACGGCCGCATCTGCGCGTCGCGGCCGCGCGTGATGAGGCCGGCCCGCTCCAGCACTTTGAGGTGTTTGGAAACCGCGGGAAGGCTCATGTCGAACGGCTTCGCCAATTCCGACACCGAGGTCTCGCCAAGCGCGAGCCGCGCGAGGATCGCCCGCCGCGTGGGATCGGCAAGCGCTGCAAAGGTGACGCTAAGGCGGTCGGCCGGCATGTCGTTCTTTACCGTTTAGTTAAATAACCTCTCGGTTAAATACAGACCGATGCCGCAGCCGTCAAGCGGCGTGACGGGCTAGAATGTCGCACGTCTCGAGGCGATTTGATTGCAATGATAGCAATGAAATCACATTGCTGCTAAAGCTCTGATGTACAGAGGTTTCCCATGGCGTCCCTCACCGTCCGCCAGCTCGACGAACGCTTGAAAAAGCTGCTGCGCCTGCGCGCTGCCCGGCATGGCCGCTCCATGGAAGACGAGGTGCGCAGCATCCTGCGTGACGCCGCCGACGAGACCGGGCGTGA
>DATARB010000046.1:0-2961 GCA_036264375.1 Pseudolabrys sp. | reverse complement strand
AAACCCGCGGCATGGAAAAGCAGGCGGAAGCTTATGGGCTCGGCCCGACCCGCGTGCAATTCCAGAACAAGGACCCGCGCGGCTGGAGCGAATTCCTCCAGCAGCTGAAAGAACATTCGACCGAAGGCGCCGTCGGTACCTTGCGCGGCGTGCAGGCGCGCCGGCCCTCGCTCTACGACCTCGTCGACAAGATGAAGACGATCACCGCGCCCGCGCTGGTGATGACGGGCGATGAGGACTGGCCCTGCCTCGAGCCCGGGATTCTCATGAAGCAGACGATCCCGACCGCCGCGCTCGTGGTGATGCCCAACGCCGGCCACGGCATCAACACCGAGGACCCAGGCGCCTTCAACGCGCACCTCGCCGATTTCTTCCACACCGTCGACCTCGGCAAATGGCCGGCGCGCGACCCGCGCGCCCTGGTGGCGAGCATCTTGGGGAACCGGTAAGGCCACAGTCCGTAGGGTGGGCTAAGCCCGCTGGAGCGCGAAGCGCGGAGGCGGGCGTGCCCACCGTTTGTTTCTTCGCAATGCGGTGGGCACGTCCGCTCGCGTGCGCTCGCGGTCTTAGCCCGGATTTCTCACATTAATAGGCGCATCGGGGCTCCGAATCAGCGAAAGTCGTTGTGCTGCAGCGACTTTTGGAGATTCATGGGAGAACCCCGATGCCGACAGAGTGTAGCGCAGACTGCTTCGATTTTGGAGTCGTTGAAGGACGCGCTGTGGAAGCGGCCTTTGATGGCGGGTTGGTGACATCGGATGCCGGCGCGTTGCTGCTCAAAGCGACGGACGAGGCGATCGGGCTAGTCGAGCGCTTTGCGGAGGGCTTCCACGATGAGCGGCGGCCGGAGCTGATCGAGCACGCGGTGGCGACGTTGGTTGGCCAGAGAGTATTCGCCATTGCGCTCGGCTACGAGGACCTCAACGATCACGACGAGCTGCGCCACGATCCGCTGATGGCGGTTTTGGCCGGCAAGCTGACGGCGAAGCGCAAGAACTGCGCGCCGGTGGCGGGCAAATCGACACTCAACCGGCTGGAGCTGAGCAAACTCGAGCCCACGCGCTACCACAAGATCAGCCACAATCCGGCGAGAATTAAGCATCTATTTGTCGACTTGTTCCTTGCGGCGCACCAGCGGCCACCGAAGCAAATCGTGCTCGACCTCGATGCCACCGACGACCCGGTCCATGGCGAGCAAGAGGGGCGGTTCTTCCACGGCTATTACGACTGCCACTGCTATCTGCCGCTTTACGTGTTCTGCGGCCGTCATCTGTTGTTGGCCAAACTGCGGCCCGCCGATGGCGGCGCCGCCGCGGGCGTGGTCGAGGAGGTCGAGCGCTTGGTCGCCCGCATTCGCGCCAGTTGGCCTAATACGCGCATTCTGTTGCGCGGGGACGCCGACTTCGGGATCGACGCGCTCATGACGTCGTGCGAGGCCGAGCGGGTCGACTTCGTGCTCGGAATCGGCCGCAACGAGCGGCTCCTTGCCGAGATCGCGCCGGAACTCGATCGCGCCGCCGCCGCGAGTACGCGCTCCGGGCGGGCCGAGCGGCGCTTCAAGAGCTTCATGTGGACGACGCGCCACACCTGGAGCCACTCGCGTCGGGTCGTAGCCAAGGCGGAGTGGGCGAATGGAGAAGCCAACCCGCGCTTCGTGGTGACGTCGCTCACCCGGCGCCAGTGCAAGGCCAAGGACCTCTATGAGAAGGTCTACTGCGCCCGCGGTGACATGGAGAACCGGATTAAGGAATGTCAGCTCGACCTCTTTGCCGATCGCACCTCAACCTCCACGATTCGGGCGAACCAGCTGCGCCTATGGTTCTACTCGATGGCTTATGTCCTGCTCTGCGCGCTGCGCCGCATCGGCCTGCACGATACCGACCTCGCCCAGGCGACCTGCGGCACCATCCGTCTCAAGCTGCTCAAGATCGGCGCTACCGTGCGGATCAGCGTGCGCCGCATCCGCATCGCCATGGCTTCGGCTTGCCCGAACGCGCAAATCTGGGGCGCGGCAGCGCTCAGGCTCGGCCTTGCTGCTCGCGCCCGCGCCGGACCGGCCTGACACGCGCTGCCGCACGCGTCACAGCGCGGCAAAGCCGACGGCCCACGGAGACCCCAATGCAACTGATCAATCCCACCCGCGCCTTCAGGCGCCACCCGCCGGTTCGCCCGCAGCCTCGCAGCAGTTGCAACCCGCTTCCGGATTGCTCAATCCCTCAGTAGTGTGAGAAATCCAGGTTAGCCCACCCTACGAAGGTATCCGATACACCTTCGCCGCCGTGTCGTGGAACATCGCCGCGCGTTCGGCGGCCGAATAGCCCTTGGTCAACAGCTTGAACGAGTTCCACAGCACCGTGTAGCTGCAAGAGAGCTTGTCGACCGGGAAGTTCGACTCGAACATGCAGCGGTTCGGGCCGAAGCGCTCGATCGTGTAGTCGAAATAATGCCGCGTCGCATGCGCCAGCTCGGTGCTGATCGGCGGCTTGGCCTTATGTTCCCAGCCGTAGCCGTTGACCGCCATGTTGAGCCCGCCGAGCTTGGCGTAGACGTTCTGGCATTTGGCCAACTCGTCGATCTGCGTCTTCCAATAGGCGAACACTTCGGCCTGTTTGCCGGCGTAAGGCCCCATGCCGATCGGGCCGCCGAAATGATCGAGCACGATCGCCGTGTCGGGGAACTTGCGCGCGAGGCCGATGGCGTCCGGCAGCTGCGTGTGCGCGCACCACACCTCGAAGGAAAGCTTGCGCGGCGCGAGGTGCCTGAAGCCCGCCTGGAAATCGTCGTGTAGCATCAGGTGCTCGGGCGGGTTGGTGCGGTGGTTCGCGATCTCCGGGCTGGCGTGCCAGAACGCGCCGCGCCGGATGCCGCAGAAACGGCCGCCGCCCGCGTCGATCTGCGCGTCGAGTACGTCCGCCGCCTTGTCGCCGAGCCGCAGATCGGCAGTGCCGACGATGCCGGCGG
>DATARB010000343.1:0-1595 GCA_036264375.1 Pseudolabrys sp. | reverse complement strand
AAGAAAAAACCGGGCCCACAAGGGGCCCGGTTGCAGTATGCCGGCGTGGGGGCCGGCAACTCATCCAGAGGGGAACATGCTGCGCACCGGCTCAATCTGGGAGGATGTACATCCGGTGCATCAGCAAGTCGCAAGTATGCTGACCATTCCGGTACCCGGCAACGCCGGGGTCCGCATGTCAGCCATGCGCCCCGGGTTACGTCAAATTTGACGTAAGCGCGCGCCACGCGCGTTGCGCGAACATCGCGATCTGTGAATGATCAGAAGTGCCAGCGCTGCGCGTTCGCGACCAGGAAGTCACGGAACACCTGGATGCGCGCCACTGACTTGAGTTCTTCCGGGTAGACAAAGTAGGCATCGAGCGCGAGCGTGTTCTCGTCGCCGAACAATTGCACCAGTCCGCCGTTCTCTTCGACGAGATAGTCCGGCAGCATCGCCACGCCCAGGCCCTTTTGTGCGGCGCGCAAGACGCCGAGCACATTGTTGACGCTCAGGCTCGGCATGCGCGGGCCTTTGCCGTCACGGCTCACTTCCAGCAGCCAGCGGCGGTTGGCGAAGTGCGCCGGCACCGCGCCGCCGAGCAGGATGATGCGGTGCTTATCGAGTTCCTCGTGCGTGCGCGGCGTGCCGAAGCGCTTGAGATAATCCGGCGACGCGTAAGCGTGGAAGTGCACGGAGAACAGCTTGCGCTGGATCAGGTCGGGCTGCGTCGGCTGGCGCAGGCGGATGGCGACGTCCGCCTCGCGCATCGCCAGATCGAGCTCTTCGTCGGTGGTGATCAGCGTGATGTGGATGTCGGGATAGAGATCGAGGAATTCGCCGAGCCGTGGCGTCAGCCAATGCACGCCGATGCCGGGCGTAGTCGACACCTTCAGTTCGCCGTTCGGCCGCTCGCGGCTGTCGGTGAGCTTGGTGCGCGCCGCTTCCAGCTTCATGAACACTTCATGCGCCGTGCGGTAGAGCAGTTCGCCCTGCTCGGTGAGGATCAGCCCGCGTGCATGGCGGTGGAAGAGCGAGACGCTGAGCTCGGACTCCAGCGCCGAGACTTGGCGCGAGACTGCCGATTGCGACAGGCCGAGCCGCTCGCCCGCGTGGGTGAATGAGCCGGCCTCTGCGGCGGCATGGAAAACCTTCAGCTTATCCCAATCCATCGACGTATTCGTTCCGGCCATATCTGTTTATTCCGCCGCTGCGCGTTGATGCTCATGCTCGTGCGCGGCGATGAATTTCTCCGCTTCGAGGGCTGCCATGCAGCCTTGTCCCGCCGCGGTGACCGCTTGACGGTAGATGTCGTCGGTGACGTCGCCGGCGGCGAATACGCCGGGGACGGAGGTCGCCGTGGAGTGTGCCGCGGTGACGATGTAGCCGGACGGCTTCATCTGCAGTTGCCCCGCGAACAACTCCGAGGCCGGCTGGTGGCCGATGGCGATGAATACGCCGTCTGCGAAGCGCTCGGTGACCGCGCCTGTCTGCACGTTCTTGAGCGCGACGGCTCTGACCTTCATCGGGTCTTCGTGGCCGAGCACGTCGTGCAGCACGCTGTCCCAGACCACCTCGATCTTTGGGTGTTTGAACAGCCGGTCCTGGAGGATCTT
>DATARB010000292.1:0-2206 GCA_036264375.1 Pseudolabrys sp. | reverse complement strand
GCCCAGCAGCTTTTGGACGCCGCGGATCGTGTAGCCTTCCTGATAGAGGCATTCCCGGATGCGGCGCAGCAGCTGGATGTCTTCGGGCCGGTAATAGCGCCGCCCGCCGCCCCGCTTCAGCGGCTTGAGCTGCGAAAACTTGGATTCCCAGAAGCGCAGCACATGCGCCGGCACATCGAGGTCCTCGGCGACCTCGCCTATCGTGCGGAACGCGGTGTCGCTCTTGCCGGCGCGCCGGGTTCCTGTGCTCTCCCCCGGCTCGCTCACGTCACGCCGGCGCCGACTTCGTCGCGCCGGATCTCATCGGACTGCGACGCGCACCGCTCGCCGCAGCGCGATGGCCGAGCCCGCTGTTGATCTGATGCTTCAGCGCGTGCGAGGCGCGGAACACGAGCACGCGGCGCGGACTGATCGGTACTTCCTGCCCCGTCTTCGGATTGCGGCCGACGCGCTGCCCCTTCTGCCGCACCGCGAAGCTGCCGAATGACGAGATCTTGACCATCTCGCCGCGCTCAAGCGCATTGCCGATTTCGGCGATCACCGACTCGACGAGCTCGGCGGATTCATTGCGCGATAAGCCGACTTCCTGATAAACCGCCTCGGTGAGCTGAGCGCGGGTGATCGTGTGCCCGGCCATTAGGCCCTCCCTGTTTCTTGGGAGGTTAGACCCGCTGAAAAACCCCGTCAAATTCCAAAGCGTTGTCCGTGATTTTTGCGGCGCTGCAACAAACGCGTGCGCTACCAGCGAACGATGCTGGCGCCCCAGGTCAGCCCGCCGCCTAACGCTTCCATCAGCACGACATGGCCCGGGCGGATGCGGCCGTCGCCGACCGCCTCATCGAGCGCGAGCGGGATCGAGGCAGCTGACGTGTTGGCGTGCCGTTCGATCGTGACGACCGTCCTGTCGGCGCCAAGGCCGAGCTTGCGGCCGACCGCGTCGATAATCCGCGTGTTCGCCTGATGCGGCACGAGCCAGTCGATGTCGCCGGTGCTGAGTCCGTTCGCCGCCAACGCCTCGTCGACGACGCCGCTCAAATGCTGCACCGCCTGCCGGAACACCTCGCGCCCCTGCATGCGCAAAAAACCCGCCGTGCCGGTCGAGGACGGTCCGCCATCAACATAGAGGATGTCATGCTGGCGGCCGTCGGAATGGAGATGCGTGGAGAGAATGCCCCGCTGCTTCGGTCCGCCCTCGGATACCGCGTTCAACACCAGGGCGCCGGCTCCATCGCCGAACAACACGCAGGTGCCGCGATCTTGCCAATCGAGGATGCGCGAAAACGTCTCCGCCCCGATCACCAGTGCGGTGCGCGCCTGGCCGAGCCGCAACGCATTGTCGGCGACCGCCAGCGCGAAGATGAAGCCGGAGCACACGGCCTGCACATCAAAGGCGGCGCCGCGTGTCATCCCGAGGCGCGCCTGTACCTTGACCGCGGTTGCTGGAAACGTCTCGTCAGGCGTCGCGGTCGCGAGCACGATCAGATCGAGATCGTTGCCGCTCATCCCGGCGCGTTCGAGCGCCTGGCGCGCGGCATAAAAGGCAAGATCGGAGGTCAGCTCGCCGGCGGCGGCAATGCGGCGCTCGCCGATCCCGGTGCGTTGGCGAATCCACTCGTCGGACGTATCGAGCCGTTTGGCGAGCTCGCCGTTCGTGACGATGCGCTCCGGCAGATAGGCGCCGCAGCCGGCAATCTGGGAGCGCAACATCATCGGCGCGCGGTTACAGCGCCGCGGTCTGTTGCGGGACAGGCATCTTGTTGAGCTGCGCCAGCTCGTCCCGGATCTTTTCCAGGAACCCGTTGACCTTCAGGTCGATCGCGACGCTGATCGCGTTGGCAAAGCCGAACGCGTCGGTTGAGCCATGACTTTTCACGACAATGCCGTTCAGACCGAGAAACATCGCGCCGTTATAGCGGCGGGTATCGAGGCGCGCTGCCAGTTTCTTTAAGGCGCCGCGTGCAAAGACGTAGCCGATGCGGGCGAGCGGGGAATGACGGAACGAGGCGCGCAGCGACTCGCTGAACAGCTTGGCGATGCCTTCGGCCGTCTTCAATGCGACATTGCCGGTGAATCCGTCGGTGACGACGACGTCGACCGTTCCGGCCGCGATATCGTCGCCCTCGATAAAGCCATGGAAGCGGACCGGCACGATCCCGGTGCGCAATTGCGCGTTGGCGCCGCGCACCGCGTCATTCCCCTTCAAATC
>DATARB010000227.1:0-5894 GCA_036264375.1 Pseudolabrys sp. | reverse complement strand
GGCACCTTGTTTCTGGCGCTGATGTGCGCGCAGAGCTACTACGCGCTATTCGTCGGAGGCGTATTCATCGCCGATCTGGTGAGCCGGCTTCATGCGTCGCCGGCCGCGAACCGCCCCGGCGCGGTGCTGTGCTTGGGCGGGTTTGTGCTGGGGCTATTCCTCAGCCCCTGGTTCGACACGGTCTATATCGCGGTGGCGATGCTGCTGGTGGCGGGCATCGCGTTCTGCGTGCCGCTTCGGCGTGCGTTCGAGAACCGTCTCGGCGATTTCCTTGGCTGGATCTCATACCCGCTTTATCTGGTGCAGGCTCCGGTGATCTACGCCTTTTCGGTCGGCGGCCTTCACCATCTCGTCGCGATCGGCTTCGACGATGCGGCGGCGCGCGTTATCGCCGGCGCCGCCACCGTTCCGGTCGCAATCCTCTGCGCGATCGCGTTCTGCCCGATCAACGATCTGGCGGTGAAGCTCTCGCGCCGCGCCGGCAGGGCCTTCCTCGCGCTATTAGACGCACTCACCTATTCGCGTGGCTCCACGGCGCGAGGCGCCGCTCCACCCATTTGAGACCGGTGGTGAGCGAAACGCCCATCACCATCAAGACGACCACCGGCACGAAGGTCTTGTCCATCTCGAAGACGTTCGCGTAACGCGTGATCATGAAGCCGAGCCCGGAAATCGTTGTGTAGAACTCGGCGATCACCATGCCGACGAGACCGCGGCCGATGGCGAGACGGATGCCGGCCGCGATGTAAGGCAGCGCGAAGGGCAGGAGCACGTCCTGCCACATCCGCCGCTCGCTGGAGCGGAAAGAGCGCGCCACCTCGATCATGTTCTTGTCGCACTCGCGCACGCCTTGATAGGTGTTGATCAGGATCGGGAACACCGCGAACAGGAACACGACGATGATCTTGGCCTTGAGGTAGATGCCGAACCACAGCACCAGGAGCGGCACCAGCGCGACCATCGGTGTGGCGTAGAGCGCGTTGATCGGGAGATCGAGCGCCCAGTCGAGCCAGCGTACACGCGCCATCGCCACGGCGAGCGGAATGCCGACGACGATGGCGATGCCGAGCCCGTAAAGCATCACCTCCAGGCTCTGGCCGAGATAATAAGGCAGGTCTCCGGATGCGGTCAGATCGTAAAAGGCGATGGCGATCCTGGACGGATACGAGAAAAAGATCGGGTTGATGAACGGGCCGACGATTTCCCAAACGATCAGGATCAGCGCGACAAAGCCGTAGCGAAAGAGCGCCCGACGCATCCACCACGGCGTGCGGACGACGCGTGCCGACGCCGGGGCGCGCGATGAAAGAGACGCAGAATGAACCTGATGAGCGACGCTCATTGCGTAAGTGCCCCTATTCCGTCCCTGCCCATATTTTTTTCCGGCGGACGCTGAGCGTCCGCCGGTGCTGTCATCGCAGCCTCAGAACGCCGCGGTCGGACAAACCGGGCCCTTCCACTCGCCGACCTGTTCGATCGCCTTCTTGGCGAACGAGGCATCGACGACATCCTCGTATTTCGGCGTCTTGCCTTCTTTGATGTTTCCGACCTTGGTCATCAAATCTGCCGTGAAATTCAGGCGCTCGGGGCCAAGCCCGGTGTTTGCGTCCCAAATGCAGTTCTTCACCATGAAGTCGTAGCTGTCCGACAGAACCTTTTCCGGATAGCCGGTGTACTTGATCAGGATCGGCATCACCTTGGCCTTGTCGGTGTAGATGATACGCGTCGCCTCGATATTGGCGTTGACGAAGGCCTGCAGCGCCGCCGGCTTCTCCTTGATGGTCTTCTCGGTCGCGGCGGCTACGAGATACAGCGTCTTCGGCTGCAGCTCCCACATCCGCGCGATCGCGTGCAGGCCCGGCACCTTGGACTTGGCGAACATCTCCTGCTCGACATGCAGGATCGCGGTGTCGACCTGATCGGCGACCAGAGCCGGCACGTCCTCGGTGGCGATGGTGACGAAGTTGACGTCCTTCGGGTCGATCTTGGCCGCGCGCAGAACGCTACGGCTCAAGAGATCGGCAAATCCGCCGGGCTGCTGGATGCCGATGCGCTTGCCCTTGAGGTCCTCCATGCCTTTGATGCTGTCGCGCACCACCATCGAGGCTTCGAACTTGGACGAGTTCGCGAGGATCGCCTTGGTCGATGCGCCATTGGACACACCGATGATCGTGACGGAGCCGGGCGACATGCCGACATCGATATTGCCGGCGAGCATGGCGCGATAAACTTTGACGCCGTCCTCAAGGGCCACCGTCTCGACGTCCACGCCGTATTTCTTGTAGAGGCCGAGATCCTTGGCCACGAGCACCGGCATATGCACGATGTTCGGCGGCGTGGTCGGCATGCCAACTGTGAGCTTGTTGGATTGCGCAGTGGCAGTATGAGGCAACAGCAGCAACGCGGCGGCAGCCGTTGCCGCCAAGCCCGAGGTAAACCCTCGCATTATCATCCTCCCTGGTGTTTTGGCCGTGCCTTTCCGGCCGGCTTGGGAATTCCTCCGCCGCCCATCTGTCCTTCCCACAGGACGGACAGGCACCGATGGCTCCTCTTGGTCACGATCTTGCCCGAACGACCTGTTGAAAACAACAAAGCCGCCAAGCGTAGTCCCTTCTTCTCTCAAGGCAGCATCGACGAATCCGCCTTTGACCGCGACCGCCGGGCATGCGTAATGACCCGCCAGACGGGATAGGTTCGGCCGCAACTATGGTGAAGTTCGTCGTCGAGTATGGAAAGACCGGGACCGCGCCGCCCACGCCGGACGGGCGGCTGGACGCGCCGACCTTCCACCGCAACCACGAACCGATCTGGTCGACCATTGGCGGCTTCCTGGAGGGCCGGTCCGGCGACGTCCTGGAACTCGGCAGCGGCACCGGCCAACACGTGACAACTTATGCCCGGCGCACACCGCACCTTATCTGGTGGCCGAGCGATATCTACGACTCCCACATGGCCAGCATCGCCGCCTGGCGCGCGCACGAGGGCCTCGCCAACGTCCAGCCGCCACAGCGGATCGACCTCGGCGCGGCCGACTGGACCTGGCAGCGCGACGGCCAGAGGGGCGGCAAGCTCGCGGCCATGCTGTGCGTCAATGTGCTGCACATTTCGCCGTGGGCAGTATCGGAAAATCTCATCGGCGGCGCGGCGCGCTACCTGAACGACGAGGGACGCCTTTACGTCTACGGACCGTTCACGCGCGACGGGCGGCACACCGCGCCAAGCAATGCCGAATTCGACGCCCATCTCCGCGAGGCCAATCCGGACTGGGGCGTGCGCGACGTAGCCGACCTGAGTGCACTCGCCGAACGCGCCGGGCTCACGCTCGCGGAGATCGTTCCGGTGCCCGCCAATAATCTGGTTCTGGCCTTCGCCCGCCCGGACCGGCAGAATTAGTCAAACGTGGAAGAGCTAGAAGGACCTCAATGCAAGCCGAACCCATTTTCGACATCGCCCACCTCGGCCATCTCGAACTCTTGACGCCGACGTTCGACAAGAGCGCGCGCTTCTTCATCGACGTCATGGGCATGACCGTGAGCGGCGAGAAAGGCGACAGCATCTATCTGCGCGCCTACGACGACTACGAGCGCTATTCGCTCAAGCTCACGGCGGCGAAGACCAACGGCATGGCGCATGTCGCCTATCGCACCCGCTCGCCGCAGGCGCTGGAGCGGCGCGCGGCGGCGTTGAAGGGCTCGGGCTTCGATGTCGGCTGGACCGACGGCGACCTCGGCCACGGCAAGACCTTCGTCTGCAAGGACCCGGACGGCCACGTCATCGAGCTCTACTACGACACCGAATGGTACCAGGCGCCGCCGGAGCTTAAGCCGGCGCTGAAGAACCAGGCGCAGCGCTATCTCGCACGCGGCTGCAACGTACGGCGGCTCGATCACTGGAACGGGCTGGCCGCGGATATTTCCGCCTGCCGCAAGTTCTTCGAGGACTATCTCGGCTTCCGGCTCACCGAGCGCATCGTGCTCAACGACGGCAGCGAAGCCGGCATCTGGCTGACCGCGACCAACAAGAGCTACGACTTCGCCTATACGCGCGATCACACCGGCATTCCCGGCCGCTTCCACCACATCACCTACGCGCTCAATTCGCGCGAGGAAGTGCTGCTCGCCGCCGATGTGTTCCTGGAAAACGGAGTCTTCATCGAAACCGGTCCGCACAAGCACGCGGTGCAGCAGACGTTCTTCCTCTACGTCTATGAGCCGGGCGGCAACCGCGTCGAAGTGGCGAATGCCGGTGCGCGGCTGATCCTGGCCCCCGACTGGAAGCCGATCACCTGGACCGAGGAAGAACGCAAGAAGGGCCAGGCCTGGGGGCTGAAAACCATCGAGTCGTTCCACACTCATGGGACGCCTGAGGTCGCGCATAAATAGACGGATCGAAGCGGCGGCGGTCATGTTATACGCAGACCGCACGCTTGCGTGTAAGGGTAGGCCGCATATGCCGACATCCTCCATCCCCACCACCCGCCTCCCCTCCGGCGCAACGGTGCCGACCTTCGGGCTCGGCACCTGGCGGATGGGCGAGAGTGCGCGGCGGCGCAAGGATGAAGTGGCGGCGCTGCGCCACGGACTCGAGCGCGGCGTCACGCTGATCGACACCGCCGAAATGTACGGCGACGGCGAAGCCGAGAGCATCGTCGCCGAGGCGGTCGGCAATCGGCGCAAAGACGTCTTCATCGTCAGCAAGGTGCTGCCGGGCAATGCGAGCCGGCGCGGCACCGTGGCCGCGTGCGAGCGCAGTCTGAAGCGGCTGAAGACCGACCGCATCGATCTTTATCTCTTGCACTGGCGCGGGGAGGTGCCGCTGGAGGAAACGGTCGAAGTGTTCGACGCACTGGTCGCGACCGGCAAGATCTGCGCATGGGGCGTGAGCAATTTCGACATCTCCGACATGGGCGAACTCTGGAAGATGCCGAACGGCAACGGCGTCGCCACCAACCAGGTCGCCTACAATCTCACCCGGCGCGGCATCGAGTTCGATCTGATGCCCTGGTGCCGCAAGCGCGGCGTACCGATCATGGCCTATTCGCCGATCGAGCAAGGCCGCCTCCTCGGCCACGCAGCGCTGCGCGAGGTCGCCGCGCGGCACAAGGCGACACCGGCGCAGATCGCACTCGCCTGGCTGATGCGGCACGACGACGTCATCGTCATCCCGAAAGCCGGCACGATCGAACACGTCGATGAAGACCTGGGCGCGCTCGACGTGCTGCTCACGCATGACGACTTCGCTACCCTCGACCACGCCTTCCCGCCGCCGAAGAAACCCATGCCGCTCGACATGCTGTGAATGCGGGCGCCCCCGCTGACGTCGCGGCGCAGCCGGTCTAGATTTACCGGCCAATCGGAAAAGGCCAAGGAACCGACATGACCCGCCGCAATACCCCCCGCGTTTCCTTCATCGGTTTCGGCGAGGCCGGGCAGGCCATCGCCGCCGGCTTGCGTGACGCCGGCATCGAGCAGATCGCCGCTTGGGACATCCTGTTTCCCGAACAGGCCGGCGCGCGATTGAAAGACGCTGGCGACAAATTCGGCGTACGGCTGGCGGAGTCGGCCGCAGACGCCGTGCGCGGCACCGATATGGTGATCTCGGCGGTGACGGCCGCGTCGAGCCTGGAGGCCGCGCGCTCGGTCGCGCCGCACCTCACCGGTTCTCCCTACTATCTGGACATCAATTCGGTCTCGCCCGGGCGCAAGCAGGAAACTGCAAAGCTTTTGGACGGCGTCGCACGCTACGTGGACGTTGCGGTGATCGCCCCCATCCATCCGCTGCGCCACAAGACGCCGCTGCTCGTTTCCGGCCCGCATGCCGAGGAGATTTCCCCGCTCCTGCGCGAACTCGAAATGCAGCTCACCGTCGTCAGCCCGGACACCGGCTCGGCCGCC
>DATARB010000191.1:0-6448 GCA_036264375.1 Pseudolabrys sp. | reverse complement strand
GGGCAAGCGCATACCGGTCAGATGGCGTGCGGCGCCGTCGTCCAGCGGGGCGGGAATATTCGGCGGCAGGATGTTTGGGTTATGCGTGCCAGGCGCTTCGGCCATTGTTCTCTCCCTTTTTCTCGCTCGTCATTGCGGGGCGCCGCGAAGCGGCGAACCGGATTCCAGACACAGCCTCCATGGGCGCCTCTGGATTCCGGCTCTCGCCCCTGGTGCGGCCCGGCCGGAATGACAAGTCAAGTATACGACATAAACTCCATCAGTGACCCATCCGGATCGCGGAAATAGACCGAGGTGCCCTGCCCCTTGGCGCCGAAGCGCTGTAACGGCCCCCGCTCGACAGGGATGCCGTGCGACTTGAGGTGAGCGATCGCGTCGTCGATCGGCCCAGCCCACTCGAAGCACAGATCGCTATTTCCGGGCTGCACCGGCAACCGGGCCACCTCGGCCGGCGTCACGCCGGGGCCGTGCACGTTGAGCTGCTTGTCGCCGAAACGATAGGCCCAGCCGGCCGGCCGCGGCACCAACTCGGCGCCCATGACCTCGGCGTAAAACGTGTTCGAGCGTGTCCAGTCGGAAATATGGATGACGCAATGGTCGAGCTTGGTCGGCACCATTTTGTTTTGCTCCGCAACATGCCGGCCACGGCAGCCAGAGAGCGGCAATCCGTCAAGGCCCCGGCGCTGGCGCGCGCGCCAGCATTATGCATGATGCTTGAAAACCCGGGAGCGACACCATGATCAATAAAAGCCTCGCCTGCGGCGCCCTCGCCGCGCTGCTGCTATCGGCGGCTGCCCTGCCTGCCGCCGCGCAAACCGCGAAAGCCTCGCTGAAGAACGCCGAAGGCAAGGATGTCGGCACGGTGACCCTGACTCAGACGCCGCACGGCGTGCTGCTCAGCCTCGCCGTGAAGGGCCTGCCGCCGGGCGAGCACGCCTTCCATGTGCACGCGGTCGGCAAATGCGAGCCGCCGTCCTTCACCAGCGCCGGCGGCCACTTCAATCCCGAGGGCCACAAGCACGGCATGATGGCCGCCGAGGGCCAGCACGCCGGCGACATGCCGAACCTGTTCATCCCGGCAAACGGCGAGCTCACGGCCGAGGTTCAGAACGCGGCAATCACGCTGGACAAGGGCAAGCCCAATTCGGTGTTCGACGCCGACGGCTCGGCCGTGATTATCCATGCCAACAAGGACGACTATAAGACCGATCCGACTGGGGATGCCGGCGGCCGCATCGCCTGCGGCGTGATCGAGTAGCGCTTGGCCGACAAATTTGGTCCGCTCGTCCCCGCGAAAGCGGGGACCCAGCACTCAAAGACCTAATCTCGAAAGAACCAGGCCTGGATTCCCGCTTGCGCGGGAATGAGCGGAGAATGGACCCCGGTCAGCCCTTCAGCCGCATCAGCCGGCCGCGTTCCCGCTCCCAGGAGCGCTTCTTTTCCGTCTCGCGCTTGTCGTGCAGCTTCTTGCCGCGCGCGAGCGCGACCTCGACCTTCGCCCGCCCGCGCTCGTTGAAATAAAGCTTGAGCGGCACCACGGTCATCCCCTCGCGATCGACTGCGCCGGAGAGCTTGTCGATCTCGCGCTGGTGCAGCAGCAGCTTGCGCGCCCGCTTGGGCGCGTGATTGTGGAACGGGCCGGCCTGGAGATATTCGGGGATATTGGCGTTTACCAGCCAGATCTCGCCATCGCGGGCGTCGGCATAGGACTCAGCGATCGTCGCCTTGCCGGCGCGCAAAGACTTCACCTCGCTGCCGGTGAGCGCGATGCCGGCCTCGTAGGTCTCTCCGATCTCGTAGTTGAACCGCGCTCGGCGGTTTTCGGCGACCACCTTGAAGCGGCGCTCGGGTTTCGCTGCCATGGGGGTCCGATATAGGGCCTTCAGCGCGCCTTCAACAGGTCGCGGATTTCGGTGAGCAACTCTTCCGACTTGGTCGGCGCTGGCGGCTTTTCAGCCTCCTTGCGCAAGAGCCTGGTCATGGCCCGGATCGCCAAAAAGAGCACGAAAGCGATGATAATGAAGTTTATCACGAGGGTTAGAAAATGTCCCCAACCTAATACTGCACCTTGTTTTTTTGCCTCGTCGAGCGAGACGGCAGTGACTTTCGACGAGAGCGGGATGAAGTAGTTGGAGAAGTCGATCCCGCCGGTCACCGCACCGATGATCGGCATGATGATATCGCCGACCAGCGAGCTCACGATGGCGCCGAAGGCCGCGCCGATGATCACACCGATGGCGAGATCGACGACATTGCCCCGCAGCGCGAACTTTTTGAATTCCTCGAGCATGGCATTGTCCCCCGGTTAGGGCATGGCCTAGTTGATCAGGCCGGCATGCACCATAGCCTCGCGCACCTTGGCCTTCGAGCTCTCAGACAGCGGCACCATCGGCAGGCGGACATTCTCGCTGAGCTTGCCGAGAACCGATAGCGCGTATTTGGCCGGCGACGGATTGGTCTCGATGAACAGGTTCTGATGCAGCGGCAGCAGTTTGTCCTGTAGCGCGAGCGCGGTGACGTAGTCGCCCTTGAGGCAGGCGCTCTGGAATTCGGCGCACAGCCGCGGCGCCACGTTCGAGGTCACCGAGATGCAGCCGTGCCCGCCGTGCGCCATGAAGCCAAGGCAGGTGCCGTCCTCCCCCGAGAGCTGGTTGAAGTCGGGTCCCATCGCCGCGCGCTGCTGCGACACGCGCAGCACGTTGGCGGTGGCGTCCTTCACCCCGGCGATGTTCTTCAACTCGAAAAGCCGCTTCATGGTGTCGACCGACATGTCGATCACCGAGCGGCCGGGGATGTTGTAGATGATGATCGGGATGCCGATGGCGTCGTTGATCGCCTTGAAGTGCTGGTACATCCCTTCCTGGGTCGGCTTGTTGTAATAGGGCGTGACGATGAGCACGGCGTCGGCGCCCGCCTCCTCGGCGTGCCGCGACAATTCGACCGCCTCGGCCGTCGAGTTGGAGCCCGAACCGGCGATCACCGGCACCCGGCCCTCGGCCTGGCCGACACACCACTCGACCACGCGCTTGTGCTCTTCATGACTGAGGGTCGGGCTTTCGCCCGTCGTGCCGACCGGCACCAGCCCGTTGGTGCCCTCGGAAATCTGCCAGTCCACCAGGTCGCGGAAGGCCTTTTCGTCCACGCCCCCGTTTTTGAACGGCGTAACGAGGGCTGTGAATGATCCTCGAAAGCTCGTCTTGGCGGTCATGGCACTCTCCGAAAGGCTGTTGAAGGATCATAGATATCGGGTCGGGCGCGACGATGAAAGCCCCGCGGCGCCCGCACCGGGCCACCACCCCTCCCGCCCCTGTTTCGCCTATGTTCCTCTATTAGCACTATCTACAGAGATTTTTCTGGGTATCCTTTCGTCAACCATAGTAGCCTACTGCGAGGGGTCCACGGCAGCCGAGTCGGGCCAGCCGGGCAACCAAAGGCAAGGGATTGAACCGGTCGTGAACAAACGCCGCCCTGTCGGCCTGACCCTGGCGTTTGTCGGCGCCGGCGCCGTATGCGCCACCGCGACATTGGCCTCGCCGCAAAAAGTGCCGATGCCCCGCGCGCGGCCAGCCATTCATTCCTCCGCCTCCGCCGTACCCACGCCGGCAAGCCTCGTCGCCACTCATGCGGTGCCGCTGCCGCGCAAGCGCCCGTCCCCGAGCACTGCCACGGCCTCCTTCGCTCAGGCCAATGTCGGCCTGCGCGGCGCCCTGCTCGCGACCCGCGCCAATTTCAATCCGCTGGTGCGTCCGACCGCCGGCCCCTTCGCACTGGCCGAGGGTGGCTCCGCTTCGGCCTCCGATCTCGCCGGCCTCAAGCAGGTGATCGAGGCGACCCGCAAGGGCAAAGAGGCGGACGCCGATACGGCCGAGCGCGGCCTCACCGATCCCGTCGCGCGCAAGCTCGCCGAGTGGGTGATCCTGCGCAGCGACAACACGACCCCCAGTTTCGAGCGCTACGCGTCCTTCGTGGCCGCCAATCCGAGTTGGCCGCACGCGCCGCTGTTCCGCCGCCGCGCCGAGAACGCGCTGTGGAACGACAAGGTCGATGACGCCACGGTGCGAGCCTTCTTTGCCACCCACAAGCCGACCACCGCCAAGGGCCGCTTCGTGCTGGCGCGTGCGCTGGTGGCGCAGGGCGACCGCGAGGGCGCGGCGGCGCTCGTGCGCTACGCCTGGCGCTACGAGGATTGCAGCACCGAGGTCGAGAAGAAGGTGCTCGATACGTTCGGCGATATGCTGACGCGCACCGACCACAAGATCCGCATGGAGCAGCGCTTCTATGCCGACGACGTGGATGGCGGATTGCGCGCCGGCGAGCGGCTCGGCGGCAACGACCTGTTGATCGCGCGCGCCCGCGCGGCCGTCATCAAGCGTGCCGGCAATGCCAAGGCGCTGCTTGACGGCGTGCCGGCCGGTGCGCGGTCCGATTCCGGTTACATCTTCTCGCGCGCGCAGTGGCTGCGCAAAAACGACCAGCCCGAGGACGCGGCGCGGCTGATCCTGTCGGCGCGGCCGGATGCGGACTCCGGCATCGACGCCGACCAGTGGTGGGTTGAGCGGCGGCTGGTGGTGCGCAAGCTGCTCGACGACGGCGACGCGCACACCGCCTACCGCGTGGCGCGCGACGCCGTGCCGCCGGTGAAGGCCAACTACCGCGTCGACCAGCTCTTCACGGCGGGCTGGGTGGCGCTCCGCTTCCTGCACGATCCGGCAACCGCAGCTACCTATTTCGCGCAAATCTCACGCGGCACCGATAATCCGCACGCGCTCGCGCGCGGCGGCTACTGGGAAGGCCGCGCCGCCGAGGCCATGGGCCAGCGCGCGCAGGCTAAAGCTTTCTATGAAGAGGCAGCCCGCCACACGGCCACTTACTACGGCCAGTTGGCCCGCGCGCGGCTGGGCCTGACCGACCTCGGCCTGCGCGGCCCGCCCGCCTTCACGGCACAAGAGCGCCACCTGCTGGGCAATCTCGAGATCGTGCGCGCCGCGGAGATGCTCTACGCGCTCGACGAGCGCGACATGCTGGCGTCGATGTATGCCGAGCTCGGCGAGAGCGCGACCGACGTGGCCGGCATGGCCATGCTGGCGGAAGAAGCCGCCAAGCACGACGATGGCCGCGCCATGCTGCTGCTCGGCAACGGTGCGCTGGGGCGCGGGCTGCCGCTCGACTACTACGCCTATCCGGTGATCGGCCTGCCGCGCTACCAGCCGATTGCACCGCCGATCGACGCAGCGGTCGCTTATTCCATCGCGCGCCAGGAAAGCCACTTCAATCAGAAGGTCGTCTCCAGCGCCCACGCCATGGGCCTGATGCAGGTGACTCCGGAGGCGGCGCAGGACACGGCAAAGCGGTTCAAGGCGGCTTACAACCGCACCCGGCTGCTCAGCGACGCCGCCTACAACATGCAGATGGGCGCGGCCGAGCTGTCGATGCTGCTGACGACCTACAACGGCTCCTATCCCCTCACCTTCGCCGGCTACAATGCCGGGCGTGGCCGCGTGAAGCAGTGGATCGCCGCCTATGGCGACCCGCGCGATCCGTCCGTCGATCCGGTCGATTGGGTCGAGCGCATCCCGATCGCCGAGACGCGCAATTATGTGCAGCGGATCATGGAGAACCTTCAGGTCTATCGTGCGCGCTTCGGCGGCAGCCACAGCGTGACGATCGAAGCCGACCTCAAGCGCGGCGGCGCGAACTGACGGCCCGACGGAATGCACGATACCGCGACGAGCCTTTTCATTTCCGCCCCCGACGGACTCAAGCTGCATGTGCGCCGCTATGGCCCGCGCAACGCGGAGAGCGTTCCGGTGGTCTGCCTGCCGGGCCTGGCGCGCACCGGCGCCGACTTCGAGACTTTGGCCACGGCGCTGGCAGGCGACCGCGAACATCCGCGCCGCGTGATCGCCCTCGACTATCGCGGCCGCGGCCTCTCCGATTACGACCGCAACCCGGAGAACTACACGTTTCAGGTCGAGCTCGCCGATATCCTGGCCGTGATCACCGCGCTCGAGTGCCTCCCGGCAATCTTCATCGGCACCTCGCGCGGCGGCATCCTCGCCATGCTGCTCGCCGCTGTGCGCCCGACCGCGATCGCCGGCGTCGTGCTCAATGACATCGGGCCTGTGATCGAGCCCAAGGGACTGATGCGCATTAAGGGTTATGTCGGCAAGCTGCCGCAGCCGCGCAGCTTCGAGGACGGCGCGGAGATTTTGCGCCGCCTGTTCGACGCGCAGTTTCCCAAGCTCACCGCCGCGGACTGGCTCAAGGCCTCGCACCGCTCGTTCAAGGACGAGAAGGGCCGGCTGGTGCCGGCCTACGACGTCAATCTCGCCAAGACCATGGAAGGCGTCGATCTCGAGCGGCCGCTGCCGCCGCTGTGGAAGGAGTTCGACGCGCTGCGCAATCATCCGGTCATGGTGATCCGCGGCGCCAATTCCGACATCCTGTC
>DATARB010000190.1:0-3926 GCA_036264375.1 Pseudolabrys sp. | reverse complement strand
CGCCAGCGACGAGCCGGTGCTGTCCAGTTTCGCCACAGAGGCTGGCGTCGCGCCTACCGACATCGCCATGGCGCACATGGCGCTCGGCGGCCAGCCCTGGGAGCGCGAGGTGCCGTGAGCGCCTTCTGCCGCGATTGCCTTACCGATGCGGCGGAGAAAGCCACGCGCTGCCCGGCCTGCGGCTCGCCGCGGCTGGCGCGTCATCGCGAACTCGACACCCTGACCATTGCGCATGTCGATTGCGACGCTTTCTACGCCACGATAGAAAAGCGCGACGATCCGTCCCTCGTCGACAAGCCGCTGATCGTCGGCGGCGGCAAGCGCGGCGTGGTCGCCACCTGCTGCTACGTCGCACGCACCTACGGTGTCCGTTCGGCGATGCCGATGTTCGAGGCGCTGCGGAAGTGTCCGCACGCGACCGTCATTAAGCCGAACATGTCGAAGTATGCCGGCGTCGGCCGCGAGGTGCGGCAGATCATGCTGGCGCTGACGCCGCAAGTCGAGCCGCTGTCGAACGACGAAGCCTTCCTCGATCTCACCGGCACGGCGCGCCTGCACGGCATGAGCGCTGCCAAAGTGCTGGCGCGCTTCGCCGCGCAAGTCGAGCGCACGCTCGGCATCACCATCTCGATCGGCCTGTCGGCCAACAAATTCCTGGCCAAGATTGCCTCCGACCTGGACAAGCCGCGCGGCTTCGCCGTCATCGGCCAGAGCGAGGCGGCCGAGTTTCTGGCGCCGAAGCCTGTCGGCTTCATCTATGGCGTCGGCGCGGTGAGCGCGGCCAGGCTGGCCAACGACGGTTTCCGCCTGATCGCCGACCTCCAGCGCGCCGAGGAACGCGACCTGATGCGCCGCTACGGCGAGGAAGGCAGCCGGCTCTGGCGGCTCGCGCGCGGCATCGACGCGCGCAAGGTCGAGCCCGACCATGAGACCAAGAGCATCTCGGCCGAGACGACCTTCAACAGCGACATCAGCGACTTCCGCCCGCTCGAGCAGCAGCTCTGGGAGTTGACCGAGCGCGTGTCGGATCGGCTCAAGGCGAAGGCGCTGGCGGGGTCGACTGTGACGCTCAAGCTCAAGACCGCCGATTTCAAGCTGCGCACACGAGCGCGCGCGCTCGGGTCTGCGACGCAGCTCGCCGCGCGCATCTTCGCCGCCGGCCGCGACCTGCTAAAGAACGAGGTCGGCGCCACGCGCTATCGCTTGATCGGCATCGGTGTCAGCAATATCGAGGACGCGGTGGGAGATGAACTGGCCGATCTGCTCGACCATCGCACCGCCAAAGCAGAGCACGCAGTCGACCGCCTGCGCTCGAAGTTCGGGCGTGGCGCGGTGGTGAAGGGGCTCGCGATCGAGGATGAGTGAATGATGTCGCTGCCAAACGCCACCCCTCTGTCATGGCCGGGCTCGTCCCGGCCATCTCGCTTAGGATGGCAAGGCAGTGCCTTCCTAAGCGGGATGCGCGGGTCAAGCCCGCGCATGACAATTGAGAGTGCGGTGGCTTCAACCCCTCACGGGCAGGGCTTCACCTTCTTCATATCCAGCGACGTCATCTTCCCGGAAATGGTGAAGTCGCTGTAGTCGAGCGTCAGCGCCCGCGAGATGCCGTTCTCGTAAAGCTCGAAGCCGATCGAGTAGACCGGCGTCTGCTCGCCCGTCTCTTCGCTCGCCGCATCCTTCTTCTCGAAATAGCTGATGGTCACCGGCCAGCGTGTCAGTTTGGCGAGTTCCGGAGTCTTGCCGGCGGCATCGTCCGGCGCCGGCCCGCCGGGCGGGATCGCATGACCGATCACGGTGAGCGTGTTGTAGAGCTTGTCGCCGGTCTCGGAGCCGTCATAGACCGGAAATTGCAGGATTGTTTTGCCCTCCCGCGCGGCAACGATGATGCGGCGCATGTGCTCGGTCGGAAACACCGCGCCTTCCGGCATTGTCAGGCTCTTTTCCGCCGGCTTGCTCAGGCTGACGGCCACGGCCTGCGTATTGCGCTCGGCATGGCCGTTCACCGCGTCGGTCTGCTCGTCGTTGAGCAGGTTCTGCGAGTCGAAGCGGAATTTCTGCGCGGCGGCGTCTTCCCAGGTTTTGGAGCGCAGGTCGCTCAGCGCCGCCTTGCCCTCGCCCGAGTCGAGCTCAGACACCTGGCGGAATTGCAGCTCGTAACCGTCGCAGGCATTGCCGGAAAAATCGTAGAGGATGCGCCCGCGCACCCCCTCGATGCCGCGGCTGCCGCGTGACTTGGACAACTTGAGGTCATAGACCGCCCGGTGCGGCGCCAGGAACACCGTATCGGCCTGCGGTGCGGCCTGCGCCTGCGGGGAAATCGCGGCGGTGGCAAAACCGAGGGCGAGCGCCGGCAGCAGCAGCCGTCTGGCGATTGTGAGCAGAGTCATGAGATTCAGGGCCTCTCGCCGGCAGCACGCGCCGCGTCATTGTCCGTAGCCACAAATATGCAAGATATGGGCAAGATAGAGGCCGCTCCGAGTCTCGGCAATGTGCTTGCGCCGCGCTTGCGCGCGGGGGGCGGGTCGCTCAGGATCGCCCAATGGTATCAAGAGGAGGAATTCGCGATGGCCGGCTCGGTTGAACAAAAGCTCGCAAGCCTCGGTGTAACCTTGCCGACTCCGGCGGCGCCCGTCGCCAATTACGTGCCCTGCGTCCGCAGCGGCAACATGCTGGTGGTGTCCGGCCAGATTTGCTTTGGCGATGACGGCAAGCTCGTCGCCACCGGCCAACTCGGCGGCAGCGTCTCCATGGAAGACGGGCAGAAGGCCGCGCGCGCCTGCGCCATCAACGTGATCGCCCAGGTCAAAGCCGCGCTCGGCGACCTCGACAAAGTCGTCCGCGTGGTGCGGCTCGGCGGCTTTATCAATTCGGTGCCCGGCTACACCGACGGGCCCAAGGTGATGAATGGCGCATCCGACCTGATGGTCGACGTCTTCGGCGACAAGGGGCGCCACGCACGCAGCACGGTCGGCGTCTCCGCCCTGCCCGCCAACGCAGCGGTGGAAGTGGAAGGCCTCTTCGAGGTTTCCTAACTCAGATGGCGCAGATCGACTGGCTGACGGCACGACCGATCGCGCACCGCGGCCTGCACGATGCATCCCTCGGCGTGATCGAGAACACCGCCCCCGCCTTCAGCGCCGCGATCGACGGCCGCTACGCCATCGAATGCGACGTCCAGATCAGCGCCGATGGCGAGGCCATGGTACATCACGATGATGTGCTCGGCCGCTTAACCGAGGGCAGCGGCCGGCTCGCCGACCTGACGGCCGACGCACTGCGCGCCGTGCCCTTCAAGCAGACCTCCAGCCGCATGCTCCGCCTCGGCGACCTCTGCGAGCTTGTGGACGGGCGCGTCCCGTTGATCGTCGAGCTCAAGAGCCGCTTCGATGGCGACCACCGCCTGCCGAAGCGCGCGGCGGGGGTGCTCGCCTCATACAAAGGTCCGGCGGCGCTGATGTCGTTCGATCCGGCCATGATCGAGACCGTCCGCACGCTGTCGCCAGGCCTGCCGCGCGGCATCGTCGCAGAACGCCATTACACCCATCCGGAATGGGACAGGTTATCGGCCGGGCAGAAGCGCAGCTTGGCGCACCTGCTGCATGTGCCCCGCACGCGGCCACACTTCATCGCCTATCACGTGAAGGACCTGCCGGCGCCGGGAGCGTGGGTCGCCCGCACCATGTTCGGCCTGCCGCTGCTGACCTGGACCGTGCGCACCGAGGACGACCGGCTGCGCGCCTTGCGCTGGGCTGACCAGATGATCTTCGAAGGCTGGCGCCCCTAGATGTGAGCTTTCAATAGGTTGTCCATCCGGTCCGGACCAGGGAAGCTGAAGTTGTCGAGGCTTCAGTTTTCTCAGGAGGAGGACCGGATGAACATCCATAAGAATGCCCGTCTGACGCCCTCGGGTCGAGAGCGGATCGTGC
>DATARB010000187.1:0-13976 GCA_036264375.1 Pseudolabrys sp. | reverse complement strand
CTCACATCGGCGGCGCAACGTCGCGGCCGACAGTGACGCGCGCGGCGGCGAGCGTGCCGTCCGCCTGGCGCGTCGCCGTCGGGATCATGATGCCCGCGCCGGGCTTGAGATCGCTGGTGCTGCCGGGCAGCATGCTCACGATCTTCGTATCCGGCGTCACATTGATGGTCTTCTTGCCGCCCTGGAAATCGAGCGTGAGCTGCGTTCCGCTCGCGCTGGTCACCGCGCCGCCCATGGTGCTCTTGCCATCCGGTGAAGGCGCGACTGTACCGTTGGTCATCGAGCTCTTCGGCCCAATGTCATAGGCGCGGTCACCCTCGCCGGTGCCGCGCATGGACTCCGGGAAGATATGCACTTCTTCCGCCTTCCAGCCGCCGCCCTGTTCGGGCAAAGCCGCCGCGCCGACGAAGCTGCCCGGCTTGATGTCGGAAAGCTTCGCCTTCACAACAGCGGCGATCTTCGCATCGCCGATCAGCTTGACCTTGAGCGTCTCGCCGGCGCGCGACTTGATGGTGAGAACGGGGCCGTCAACCTGCTCGATCGTGCCGCGCACGCGCACGTTCGTCTGTTGTGCAGAAGCAGAGCCGAGAGCGAGCGCCATGCCGCACATGGCACCGAGAATAAAACGTACTTTCATTGTCTTGATTACCCTTCACGTCGCGCCGCCCCTCTTGAAACACATCCTGCTGATCTCACCATCAGTTCCGCTCATTCCCGCGTAAGCGGGAATTCACGGCAAATGGAAAAGAGCCATTTTCCGCTGGGTCCCGTTTTCGCAGGGACGAGCGGCCGATTTACATCGCCGGCCGCACGTTGCGTCCGATATAAAGCGTCTTCGCCGTGACCGTTCCATCGGGCCCCTTCTCCGAGGCCATGATGATGATCGGCGTGCCCGCCTTCAACTCGCTCTTATCGCCCGGCGCAACCGCGGCGATCACAGTTTGCGGCGTGACCAGAATCTTCTTCTCGCCGTCCTTGTACTTGACCGTCAGCACGTCGCCATCCTTCGCCTGCACCATGCTCTCGACGTAAGCATTGGTCATGGTGCTGCCCGGCCGCGCATCCCAGGGGCCATGCCGGTCCGGCACCACGCCGCGCTGCGCGGGAAGGAAGATATGGATCGAAAACGCCTCGATGCTGCCGTCGGACTGCGGCATGCCGGCGACGCCGATGAAGCTGTCGGTCTTGATATCGGCGAGCGAGGCTTTCACCAGCGCCGACACGCGCGCATCATCGGCGACCTTCACGGTCATGGCGCCGCCGTCGCGCATCTTCAGCGACAGCGTGGCGCCGTCGGCCTTTTCGATTTCGCCGCGGATGCGCGGCGCCTGCTGCGCCAGCGCGACAGATCCACTGACCAGACAGAGAATAGTCGCCACGGCATAGGCAACGCGCATCGTGGACTGCATGGGCATCCTCCCCTCCCTGACCGCCGGCCCATCGTACGACAAACCAGGATCACCCGGCTTGTAACGCCGGACCGTCAGGCGGAGAACCCCTCGCCCCGCTTCTTATTCCGCCGCGGTGTCATCGGCGGTGGCGTCACGTTTTCTTGAGGTTTGCCGGGTTGGCCGTGGCTGGCCAGATCGGCCTCGACCAGCGCACGCAAATCCGGCGTCACCTCGGGCCGCACGCCAAACCAGAGCTGGAAACCGCGCACCGCCTGATGCAGCAACATGCCGAGTCCGTCGGCCGTGCGCAGGCCGCGCACCTTGGCCGCCGCCAACAACGGCGTGACCAGCGGCGCATAGACGAGATCGGCGACGACCAGTGAATCGGGCGAGCGCAGATTGATCTCCAGGCGCGGCTGGCCGGTCATGCCGAGGGTGGTCGTGTTGACCAACAGCCCGGCGCCGCCGAGCAGGCCGGTGGTCTCGTCCCAGCCGGCCATCTTCACGCGCGCGCCGAACTGCTTCTGCAAGGCCTTTGCCCGCTCCGGCGTGCGATTGATCACGTAGACCCGGCCAGCCTCGCGCGCGAGCAGGGCGTAGACCACGGCGCGTGCGGCCCCGCCGGCGCCGAGCACAACCGCCGACTCCAGCCCGCGGTCCCACCCGGGCGTCGCTGCGTCGAGATTGGCGAGGAAGCCTTCGACGTCAGTGTTGGTGGAACGCAGCGTGCCATCATCATACCACAGCGTATTGGCGGCGCCGACCGCGCGCGCGCGATCGTCCGGCGACGACAATGCAAGCGCCGCCTCCTTGTGCGGCACAGTGACATTGGCGCCGACATAGCCGTGCTGACGCAGGCTCTTGATGAAATCCGCGAACTGCTCCGGCGGCACCGCCTCGCGCCGGTATTCGGCGTCGAGCTTATGCTGCTTGATCCAGTAGTTGTGGATGAGCGGCGAGCGCGAATGCCCCGCCGGCCACGCGATGACGCACGCAGCCTTGGCCGGCGAACTCATTTCTCCTCGACCACGGTATTGCGCAACACGCCGATCTCCGGACATTCGATCTCGATCATGTCGCCGGCTTTCAGCCAGACCGGCGGATCGGTGCGCGGGCCGAGCTTCACCGGCGTCCCGGTGACGATAATGTCGCCGGGCTTCAGCGTCATGAAGGTGCTGACGTAGACGATCAGGTCGGAGAAGGACTTGATCATGCTCGCCGTGGTGTCGTCCTGGGTGATCTCGCCGTTGATCTTCACCGTGATGCGCAGCGGCTTCGACAGATCGACCTCGTCGGTGAGCGCGATCCAGGGGCCTATGCTGCCGGTCGCATCCCAATTCTTGCCCTGGGTGACGTTGAACTTGCCGTGCCTGATCCAGTCGCGGATGGTCCCTTCGTTGCACAGCGTGACGCCGGCGACATGACCGAGCGCCTCTTCTTGGGCGATGCGCCGGCCGCCCCGCCCGATCACCAGCGCGATCTCGCCTTCATAGTCGAGTTGATCGGATTCGCGCGGCCGTACGATCGGCTGCATGTGCCCCACCAGCGAGTTCGGCGCACGATAGAACATGCTCGGATATTGCGGGATGTCCTGGTCGCCGTAGTCGGCATTGCGGTTGGCATAGTTGATCCCGATGCAGAGGATCTTTTCCGGCGACAGCAGCGGCGGTAGCCATTCCACCTCGTGCGCGGGATAGTCCGCGCGAACGCCGCGCGCGGCCTCGCGCGCCTTGTCGAGCGCGCCGTCGCGGAAAAGGTCGAGCGCCGTCTCGTAGTGCGGCCCGAGCCGCAGCTTGAGATCGACGACGCCCTCCCCCACCACGACGCCGAAGCTCTCACGCCCACGCACCCTGTAGCTTGCCAGTTTCATGGGATGTCCAACCTCGCGTCACGCCCGCCGCAGGCGGCTTGGAGTCGTCGGCGGTTCAGCGCTATGCTCGCATGAGAGCGCCTGCTGCATCTATTCCGCACCGGCGGGCGCCGTCAACGCCGAGTAAGCCATGCCGCACATTATCGCCGAATACTCCGCCAATCTCGAGGATACGCTGGACGTCGCCGCGCTGGTCGCCGATCTGCACCAGGCCGCCATCGACAGCGCGGTGGCGGAACTTGTTGGTATCCGCACCCGCGCTGTCAGACGCGAGCACGCCCGCGTTGCCGACGGCAATCCCGCAAACGGATTTGTCCACATCGTAGCGCGGCTGCGGCGCGGCCGCTCGGTCGAACAGCGCAAGGCGCTGGGCCAGGCCCTGCTCGCTGCCGCGGACAAGCGGCTGGCGCCGGTCTATCCCAAGCATCCGATCGCCATGACGGTCGAGGTGCACGAGATCGACCCGGAGATGACCTTCCGCCGCAACACGTTGCGCGAGCAGGCGCAGAGCGCGGCGTAGCGGGAGCGAATCATGCCGGTGCGGCCGCCCAACCTTACCCCGCCGTTCAATGTCGTGCGCGCGAGCCATGTCGAGTTCGGGGTACGCGATCTCGCGAAGTCACGCGCCTTCTATGTCGACTGCCTGGGGTATCTCGTCACCGATGCGCACAAGGACGCGCTGTATCTGCGCGGCGTCGAGGAGCGCAACCATCACTCGATCGTGCTGAGCGCGGCCGATGCGCCCTGCGTGCACGCCATCGGCTTCAAGCTGGCGAGTGAGGAAGACCTCGACCGCGCCGCCTTCTATTTCGCGCGCAAGGGCCTGCCGACCTCGTTCCCCGAAGTGCCCTATCAGGGGCGCACGCTGCGCACGGTCGATTCGGTCGGCATGCCGGTCGACTTCTACGCGCGCATGGACCAGAGCGAGAGCATGATCCGCAACTACGCGGAATATCGCGGAGCGCGCATCCAGCGCATCGACCACATCAACTGCTTCACGCCGGACGTGCAGGCGTCCTACGACTTCTACACCGATATCGGCTTCCGCCTCACCGAGTACACCGAAACCGACGATGACGACGCCAAGCTCTGGGCGGTGTGGATGCACCGCAAGGGGAATGTGCACGACCTCGCCTTCACCAATGGCATGGGGCCGCGGCTGCACCATATCGGCGTCTGGACCGCGGGCGCACTCGACATCCTGCACATCTGCGACGTGATGGCCTCCTCCGGCTTCCTCGCCAACATGGAGCGCGGGCCGGGCCGGCACGGCATCTCCAACGCATTCTTCCTTTACGTCCGCGACCCCGACGGCCACCGCGTCGAGCTGTTCACGTCCGACTATCTCACCGTCGATCCCGACCTCAAGCCGTTGCGCTGGTCGCTCAGCGATCCGCAGCGGCAGACGCTGTGGGGGCACCCGGCGCCGAAGTCGTGGTTCGAGGAAGGCTCGTGCTTTATCGGCGCGGATGTGCGCGAGCCGGCGCTGGCGGCGCAGCCGATCGTGGCAAGGTAGAATTTCAGAAGCAATGTAATGTACATCCTCGCCACGAACTCTCTTGCCCTCTCCCCTGGGGGGAGAGGGTGGCGAGCGCGGAGCGATAGCGAGCGCGAGCCGGGTGAGGGGGCAAGTGAATCATCGATAGTCACTGTCCCCCTCACCCGCCCGCGCTCGGCTTCGCCTCCGCTCGGGCACCCTCTCCCCCCAGGGGAGAGGGGAAGAGAGTACGCGGCAACGCTCGCGAACATCACTTGTCAGGACCTCCATGAAATCCATTTTCATCGACTGCAATGACCAGCTTGCGCCGGTGTGGGCGAAAGTCGTCCGCGCCGACGACCCGCAGATCACGGTCAACCGCACGGACCGCGTCGGCGCCGAGTTGCCGCAGGTGATCGACGGCTACGAGATCGCGCTCGACGACCATTCCTACATGCCGACTGAGTTGATCGCGCAGTGCCCGCAGCTCAAGCACATCGTCTTCCTCGGCACCGGCGCGGCGAGCTACATGAACATCGCCGAACTGAAAGAGCGCGGCATCAGCGTGCACACCATCAAGGGCTACGGAGACACCGCGGTCGCCGAACACACGATCGCGCTGATGTTCGCGGCGGCGCGCGACGTCGCGCGCATGGACCGCGAGGTGCGTGGCGGCGCCTGGACTCCGCAGGAGGGCGTTCAGCTTTACGGCAAGACGCTGGGCGTGATCGGGCTCGGCGGCATCGGCCGGGAGGTCGTCCGCATGGCCAAGGGCCTCGGCATGGAGGTGATCGTCTATAACCGCACACCGCAAGCCGACGCCGGCGTGCGCCTGGTCGATCTCGACACACTATTGGCGACGTCCGATGTCGTGTCGCTGAACCTCGTGCTCAACGACGAGACGCGCGGCTTTCTCGACGCCGCGCGCATCGCGCGTATGAAGCCCGGCGTGATCCTGGTCAACACCGCGCGCGGGGCGCTGGTGGACGAGGCAGCGCTCGTCGCGGCGCTCAAGAGCGGCCACATCCGCCATGCCGGGCTCGACGTGTTCCATGCGGAGCCGCTGAAGGCCGATCATCCGCTGGCGCAGATGCCGAACGTGACGCTCACCGCGCATGCGGCCTTCCGCACGCAGGAGGCCTCGATGACGCTGCTTCGCCGCGCCATCGACATCGTGAAGCGGATTACGGCGGCGAGTTAAGCTCAGCCGCGGACACAATCGCCCGCTCGTCCCCGCGAAAGCGGGGACCCAGACTGAATTCCCGCTTACGCGGGAATGAGCGGAGCAAGTGGCAAAGCAAACGGGACAAGCTTTAGTAAAGGCCGGTCGTCGTTCCGCCGTCGACCATGATGGCGGCGCCCTGAATGTGCCGCGCCTGCGGCCGGGCGAGAAACACAGCGAGCTCCGCAATGTCCTCGGGCTGGCCAATGCGGCGCGCGCCGCTCTTGGCGAGGTTGTCCTTGCGCGCCTGCTCCGGCGTCATGTTGTTGGCCTTGCCGAACTGTTCGAACAGTTGCACGACGCGGTCGGTCTCGATCATGCCGGGATGAATGACGTTCACATTAACGTCATCGCGATTGCCGATCGTTGCGAGGCCTTTGGCGAAATTGGCGAAGGCGGCATTGACCGAGCCGCCAATGAGGAAGTCGGGACCCGGCGTGCGCGCGGCCGCGCCGATGATATTGACGACGCTGCCGTGCGCCTGCTTGAGCAGCGGCCAGAACAGCCGCGTCAGCCGGACGGCGCCGAAGAACTTCAACGCGAAGCCGTCGATCCAGGCGTCGTCGGGAAGCTCGAGGAATTTGCCGCCGCGCGTGGCGCCCGCATTGTTGACCAGTACATCGCAGCGACCGAAGCGCTCTTTGACCTTGGCGAAGACCTGCTCGCAGCCTTCCAGCGTGCGCAGATCGGCTGCGATCGTCACGGCCTCGGGACCGCTCGCCGCCGCGACCGCCTTGGCGCCCTCGGCAAGATTGGCAGCGTTGGCCGCGGCCAGCACCGTCTGCGCGCCCTCGCGCGCGAAGGCCACCGCAATCGCGCGGCCTATGCCGCGGCTGCCGCCGCTCACCACAACCACTTTATTTTGAAATTCGCCGGCCATGAGGACCCTCGTGCGTTAGCGCGCCAAACGTTATACGCGCCTGATGACGTGTGGAATGATCGATATTGCTGCGCAATATGTCACGCATCCGCGTCGCATTGCCACCCCGGGCATTCCCCGCCACAATAAGACAACAACAAAGGAGGATGCGTGAAACCGGCGCCATTCGCATACAGGAAAGCGCATTCGCTCGATGAAGCGGTTGCGCTTCTCGGCGAGCATACCGATGCGCGGCTTCTTGCCGGCGGCCAGAGCCTGATCGCCACGCTCAACATGCGGCTGTCGGCGCCATCGCTGCTCATCGACATCAACGGCATTGGCTGCCTTGATCAAATCGAAATCAAAGGCGGCATGGTGGAGATCGGCGCGCTGGTGCGGCATGTGCAGGCCGAGCGCTCCGAAATAATCGCCAAGCACGTGCCGCTGATCGCGCGCGCCATGCCGCACATCGCGCATGCCGCCATCCGCAATCGCGGCACGCTTGGCGGATCGATTGCCTTCGCCGATCCGGCGGCGGAATTGCCGGCCTGCTTGCTGGCGCTCGACGGCGAAGTCGAGGCGACCGGGCCGCAGGGCAAGCGCACGATCAAGGCGCAGGATTTCTTCAAGGGCCTGTTCGAGACCGCGCTCGGGCCGCAGGATGTGCTGACCGCGATCCGCCTTCCGATGGCGACGGCTGAGACGCGCGTCGGCTTTGCCGAGCTGGCGCGGCGGCACGGCGACTACGCCATCGTCGGCCTCGCGGCGAGCGCGCGTGCCGATGGCCAGAGCCTCGCCGATGTTCGCCTCGCTTATTTCGGCGTCGGCGATACGCCGGTCCGTGTGCGCAAGGCGGAAGAAGCGCTCACTGGCGGCGCGGTCGACGACAAGCGGCTCGACGCCGCCGTTGCCGCGCTCGATCTCGAGCCGCACGACGATATCCAGGCGACCGCGCCGGTGAAGAAGCACCTCGCCGGCGTGCTGCTCAGGCGCGTCGCCAGGCAATTGATGGAGGCGCGCGCGTGACCTCTGTTTTTGTCATCGCCGGGCTTGTCCCGGCGATCCCGATAAAGCTGGCACGGCGTTGCCTCCCTAAGCGAGATGGCCGGCACAAGGCCGGCCATGACACGGGGGCGGTGAACTCATGACACAGCACATGATCGACATCTCCCTCACCGTGAACGGCGAGCCGGTCGACGAGCAAGTCGAGGCGCGCACGACGCTGGTCGATTTCCTGCGCGAGGACCTCGCGCTCACCGGCAGCCATGTCGGCTGCGAGCACGGCGTCTGCGGCGCCTGCACCGTGCGCGTGAACGGCGCGATCGTGCGCGGCTGCCTGATGCTGGCGGCGCAATGCGACGGCGCCACGGTGGAAACAATCGAAGGTCTCTCCGACTCCGGCGAAGTCGCCGATCTGCAGGCCGCGTTCGAGCAGCGCAACGCGCTGCAATGCGGCTTCTGCACGCCCGGCATGATCGCCACCGCGCAGGAGCTTCTGGCGCGAGCAAAGGTCAACAAGACTATGCCGAGCCGCGACGAGATCCGCGAGCACATCTCCGGTAACTACTGTCGCTGCACCGGCTACCACGCCATCGTCGATGCGGTGGAAGCGGTAGCCAAGCAGCGGGCGGGAGAGCAACAATGAAAATCACTGCCGACTCCCCGCCCGTGCTCACCGCGCTCGACCGGCCGAACTCCTACATCGGCCGGGCGGTGCCGCGGCCGAATCTGGCACGCCTCACCCAAGGGCGCGGCCAGTACGTGAGCGACATCGTGCTGCCGCGCATGGTGCATGTCGCCTTCGTGCGCTCGCCCCACGCGCATGCGCGCATTGTCGGCATCGCTGCGGACGCGGCGAAGAAAGCGCCCGGCGTGATCGCTGTGGTCACCGGCGCCGAGCTCGCCAAGGTGATGACACCCTGGATCGGCGTGCTCACGCATCTCAAGGGCCTCAAGTCGGCGCCGCAGGCGCCCATCGCGGTCGAGCGCGCCTGCTGGCAGGGCGAAGCTGTGTGCGCCGTGGTCGCGCGCACCCGCGCGCAGGCGGAAGACGCCTGCGAACTGGTCGAGATTTCGTACGAGGAACTGCCCGCGGTCACCGACGCCGAGACGGCGCTCGACGCCGCGACGCCGGTGATCCACGCCGGCCTCGGCGACAATCTCTGTTTCGAGCGCAAGCTCGATGCCGGCGACGTCGACAAGGCCTTTGCCGAGTCCGACGCCGTCGTCGAGGCCACCTTCCGCACCGGCCGCCATACCGGCGTCACCAACGAGGCGCGCTCGATCGTCGCCGACTGGAACGCCAGCGAGCAGCGCTTGACCGTGTATCAAGGCACGCAGGCGCCGCACATGACGCAGGACATCTTCGCCAAGCATCTCGGGCTCGCCACACATCAGGTGCGCGTGCTGACCAAGGATGTCGGCGGCTCGTTCGGCGTCAAGGTGCACATTTATGCCGACGAGATGGCGACCGCCGCCCTGTCGAAACTGCTCAAGCGGCCGGTGAAGTTCGTCGCCGACCGGCTGGAGAGCTTCGTCACCGACATCCACGCGCGCGACCATCGCATCAAGGCGAAAATCGGCGTCAAGCGCGACGGCACCATCACCGCCTTCGAGATCGACGACCTGACCGGCATCGGCCCTTATTCGGTCTATCCGCGCACCTCTGGCATCGAAGCCAACCAGGTGGTGAACCTGGTCGGCAGCCCATACACATGTCCGAACTATCGCGCGCAGACGCACGTGGTGTTCCAGAACAAAAATGTGATGTGCCAATACCGCGGCGTCGGCCATCCGATTGCGGTAGCGGTGACGGAAGGGCTGGTCGAGCTCGCCGCCGCCAAGATCGGCATGGACCCGCTCGAATTGCGGCGGCGCAATCTCATGCCGGACGACGGCTATCCGACGCAGTCCGCCTCCGGGCTGAAGCTCGAGAAGCTGTCGCATCATGAGGCGCTCGCGCATCTCGACTCGATGATGAATTATGCCGGCCTGCGCGCCGAGCAGGCGACGTTGCGCAAAGAGGGCATCTATCGCGGCATCGGCTTTGCCAGCTTCATCGAGGTGACCAATCCTTCCGCCGCGTTCTACGGCGTCGGCGGCGCGCGCATCTCCTCGCAGGATGGCGCCACGGTGAAGCTCGACGCGCAGGGGATGATCTCGATCCACTCCGGCGTCACCGAGCAGGGCCAGGGCACCGAGGCGGTGCTGGCGCAATGCGTCGCCTCGTCCTTCGGCGTGCCGCTCGAGCGCGTGCGCGTCGTCATCGGCGACACCGACAACACGCCTTACGGCGGCGGCACCTGGGCCTCGCGCGCGGCCGGCATCGGCGGCGAGGCGGCGTGGCAGGCGGGCAAGGCGCTGCGGCAGAACGTGCTGGCGGTGGCGGCGTCGATCCTCCAGGCTAAGCCTGAAGACCTCGACATCAACAACGGCATTGTGGTGGATAAAGCGAGCGGCAATGAGCGGCTGCCGCTCGATGAGCTCGCGCGCATAGCCTACTTCCGCCCGGACACGCTGCCGCCCGGCTTCCAGGCCGAGTTGATGGCGACGCGGCATTATGTGCCGCGCGGCTGGCCCTTCGCCTTCACCAACGGCATTCAGGCGAGCTATCTGGAAGTCGATACCGATACCGGCTTCGTCAAACTGCTGAAGCACTGGTGCGTGGAAGACTGCGGCACCATCATCAATCCGCAGCTCGTCAACGAACAGATCCGCGGGGGCGTGGTGCAAGGCCTTGGTGCCGCGCTTTATGAGGAGTGCCTCTATGACGAGCGCGGGCAGATGCTCAACGGCACCATGGCCGACTATCTCGTGCCGATGGCAGTGGAGATGCCGGACATCGAATGCGGCCACGCGGTCTCGCCCACCGCCGATTCGGAGCTCGGCGCCAAAGGCGCGGGCGAAGCCGGCACCGCCGGTGCGCCGGCCACCGTGATGAATGCGATCAACGATGCGCTGCGGCCGCTCGGCGCTGCGCCGCTGACGGACATGCCGTTCACGCCGGACAAGATCTTAAGGGCATTGGGGAAGGTGTGAATGTTACCTCTCCCCGCGTGCGGGGAGAGGTCAATTTCCGAGCGCAGCGAGGAAATCGGGTGAGGGGGCATTACCGCGATTCTGAGCGCATCGAGAGGCCCCCTCACCCGGTTCGCATTTCGCTAGCGCTCAATGCTCACCACCCTCTCCCCGCAAGCGGGGAGAGGGAAGAAAATCAGAACTTAATCATCTCGCTCTTCGTCAGCGTCGTCTTCGCGGAGACCGACGGCGCATTCGTGAACGTCCAGGCCGTCGAGAGGTCGGCATAGGCGTCCGCCGACGACATGCCGTCCACCGGCACGATCACGTTCATGCCGCGCAGCGCGGCACCCGCCGCCGTGAACAGCACCGCGCCGTTCGCCGCCGTGCCGGTAACGATCACCGTGGTGATGCCCTTGTCCTTTAAAATCTTCTCCAGATCGGTGCGGAAGAACTTGTCCGGGCCCGCCTGCACATGCGGCTCGCCTGCCTCCGGCGCCACGTCCTTCATCACGTCGGCGGTCGTGGAATTGGCGATGATCGAGTAGACCACCGCCACCTTGGCGGCGCGCGCCTCGCCAAGCAGCTTTTTCATCGCCGGAAGCGACTCCACGCAGCGCGGGCGCTTGGCACAATTCTGGTTCATGAAATCGAGCATCAACAGCGCGGTGGTGTTCGGGTCGACCGTCACCGGCTTCAGTTCGGGCGCCGGCGGTTGCTTGATCGTTGCCCACTCATCGACGATGTTCGCCGCCTGCGCGGGCAGCGACAGCGCCGCGGCCAAGGCGGCAGCGGCAAATACAACGTGCTTCATCATCATCCTCCCAGGAAAATCCAATGGATCGCATGCCGGTGCAGCATAGTGACACGCACCCGTGACATTCGTCCTATGACACAATCGTGAGGCGGCGGCCGGCGGAACAGGTCAGGGCAGCCATGACAGGCCCCGCTTGCTGTAACACCGCGCTCCATCGCATTATTCGCCCCACAGCAGGGCGACGATCAAGTCCAGCGCTACGAAGAACGGAAGAGGAAGGAAACGCTTCATGAACATCAAGGTCGGCAAAGAGGCGATCGCGGAAGCCTCCAAGAAGCTCTCCAACTGGGGGCGCTGGGGCAAAGAGGACCAGAGCGGCACGCTCAACCACGTCACCCCGGAGGATATCGTCAAGGCCGCGAAGCTGATCCGAACCGGCAGAGTGTTCGCGCTCGGCATCCCGCTCGACCGCGACGGGCCGCAGAACGGCCTGTTCGGCGGACGCTTCAATCCCATCCACCAGATGCTCGCCACCGGCACCGACGCCGTCGCCGGCCAGCAGGACTGGAACAAGATCCGCTACGCCGACGACACGCTGATGCTGTGCGTGCAGGGCGCCACCCACTGGGACGCGCTCGGCCACCTGTTCTACGAGGACAAGGCCTATAACGGCTTCGACGCCAAGCTGATCGACTCGCGCGGCCTCTCCGTTCTCGGCATCGAGCATTCCAAGAGCAAGATGGTCGGCCGCGGCGTGCTGCTCGACATCGCGCGTTATCGCGGGGTGAAATGGATGCAGGACGGCGAGAGCATCTCCAACGACGAGCTCGATGCCTGCGCCAAGAAGCAGGGCGTCGAGATCGGCCGCGGTGATTTCGTCATCGTGCGCACCGGGCAGATGGAACGCTGCCTGGAGGAGAAGGAATGGGGCGGCTATGCCGGCGGCGATGCGCCGGGCGTGAAATTCGAGAACTGCTACTGGTGCCAGGACAAACAGATCGCCGCGATCTGCACCGATACCTGGGGCGTCGAGGTGCGGCCGAACGAGACCACCGAGGCGAACCAGCCGTGGCACTGGGTGGTGATCCCGGCCATGGGCCTGTGCATGGGCGAGATTTTCTATCTCAAGGAACTCGCGGAAGACTGCGACAAGGACAAGGTCTACGAGTTCTTCTTCTGCGGCCCGCCGCTGATCATCACCGGCGCGACCGGCTCGCCGATCAACCCGCAAGCGATTAAGTGACGCCGTAGGCGTCATCCCGGACGAGCGAGCCGCGAGAGCGGCGAGGTCGATCCGGGATCTCGCGCCACACATTCAGCCGTCACCCCCGGCTTGACCCGGGGGTCCACGAAGCGTTTCAAAGTGCTGAAGCGCATCATGGATGGCCGGGTCAAGCCCGGCCATGACGCGGAGCAAGCGGCACGCCCGCGTAATAATAGGAGAACTCATCATGCCCCGCTATCTCAAGCGCGGAATGGATGCGACGTCGATCAAGGCCGCCGATGCCAAAGTGCGCGAAACCGTCGAAGGCATCCTGGCGCAGGTCGAAGATCACAAAGACGCCGCCATCCGTGACCTGTCGAAGAAATTCGACAACTGGTCGCCGGCCGACTTCAAGCTGAGCGCGCAGGACATCGAGCGCGCCATCGCGCAGGTGCCCAAGCGCGATCTCGAGGACATCAAGTTCGCGCAGGCGCAGGTACGCAACTTCGCCGAGAGGCAGAAGGAGAGCATGCGCGATATCGAGGTCGAGACGCTGCCCGGCGTCGTGCTCGGCCACAAGCACATCCCGGTGAACGCCATCGGCTGCTACGTGCCGGGCGGGCGCTATCCGATGGTCGCCTCCGCGCACATGTCGGTGGTGACGGCGAAGGTCGCCGGCGTGAAACGCATCATCGCCTGCGCGCCGCCGTTCAAGGGCGGACCGCACCCGGCCATTGTTGCCGCCATGCATTTCGGCGGCGCCGACGAGATCTATGTGCTCGGCGGCGTGCAGGCCGTGGCCGCGATGGCGCTCGGCACCGAGACCATTGCGCCGGTCGACATGATCGTCGGCCCCGGCAACGCCTATGTGGCGGAGGCCAAGCGGCAACTCTTCGGCCGCGTCGGCATCGACCTGCTCGCAGGGCCGACCGAGACGCTGGTGATCGCCGACGACAGCGTCGATGGCGAACTCTGCGCCACCGATCTCCTCGGCCAGGCCGAGCATGGCCCCACCTCGCCCGCGGTGCTGCTCACGAATTCCGAGAAGCTCGCCAAGGACACCATCAGCGAAGTCGAACGCCTGCTGAAAATCCTGCCGACTGCGGACGCGGCGAGCCAAGCGTGGAAAGACTACGGCGAGGTGATCGTCTGCGACAGCACCGAGGAGATGATCGCGGA
>DATARB010000137.1:0-2104 GCA_036264375.1 Pseudolabrys sp. | reverse complement strand
TTCTTCCATCGCCGCGGTGGTCTCTTCCAGGCTGGCCGCCTGTTCCTCGGTGCGCTGGGAGAGGTCGGTGGTGCTGGTGGAGATCTCGCCGGAGGCGCTGTTGACCTCCAGGGCCGACTGCTTGATCTCGCCGATGGTCTCACGCACCCGGGTTGCCATGGCGCTGACCGCGGTGGCGATCTGTCCGACCTCGTCCTTACGGCCGACGCCGCTGACCGCGACATTGAAGTTGCCCGCCGCCAGCTCATTGATCGGCGTGGTCAGCGCCCGAAGCGGCCGCGCGATCGACAGCGCGCCAAAAAATGCCGAGACGATCGAGACGGCAATCGCGGCTAGTCCGACGGCCCACACGATATACTCTGCGTTCGCCATCTGCTGTCGTGCGTCGACAACGCCCTGCTGCGAATTCTTCGTCACGACATCCGCCAGCTCGGTGCAAATCGTATCGAACTGTTGCGCGGTGGGCTCGAGTTGCCCATTGGCCAGCTTGATCACGTCCTGGGCCAGGTCGCTGATTTGAGAGTCGGCAAACCCACTCGCCTGCGCCTCGAAGATCTTCGCTTTCAAAGCGTCGATCTGCTTGGCGGCCGCCACGTACTGCTCGGTGAGCGCCAGCAATTTATCGAGGCGCGTGAGGTTCTGCGGATAGAAGATAACTTTCTTCAGATCGGCGATCTTTTCGGCGACAATACCCCGGTTTTTGACCGCAGACGCGACCGCCTCCTTAGAAATGTCGGGAATTGTGGCGAGCCGGACGTCGCGCACTGCAAGCTGAAGTTGGCTGAACGCATAGCGGGCATCGAGGACGCCTTGAACGATGACCTGACGCCGGTTCACGTCTTCATTGGCGTTCGTGGCTGTCGCATTGTTGAACATCTCAAGGGCGATCATGCCCATGACAAGCAGGATGCCGACGACGGACATCGCCGCAAGTTTGTAGCCAATTCGGATGTTGGAGAGACGCAACATATCAACACTTCCTCGGGCGTTACAAAAATAAGTCCAGCCGGCGTCTAACTTCTTATGTGGGTCGATGCCCGACGTGAGTCCGTCCCTGCTGCCGTTTCACGCAGCCGCGCCGAACTTAAGCGCGGCGTGATCCTCATCACCGATTTGCATCGTGAGAAGGTTGGGTAAATCGATCAATGCGATCATGCCGGCTTCGGTGGTCACCAGACCGGACAGGAAGCTTACGCGCTGCGCCTGCGCGACGCGTGGCACCGGCTTGATCTGCGTGACGTCAAGCGAAACGATGTCGAGTACGCGATCGGCGAGCAGGCCGATCGGCTTGGACGCGATCTGCACGATGATGACGATATGGAGCGGCGTCGCCTTAGTCAGGCCCTGGCCGAAACGGCAGCGGAGATCGACGATCGGGACGATGACGCCGCGCAGATTGAGCACGCCGCGGACGTAATCGGGCTGGCGTGGCAAGGGCGTGATGTCCGTCCAGCCTTTGATCTCGCGCACCGCCATGATGTCGACGCCGTACTGATCGTCGCCGATGGCAAAGCTGATGAGTTGAGTCGGGAATGCCGTCGCGCGAGCAGCGTCGGCCAATTCGGCCTGACCGGTTTGGCCGGCGCCGAGGGGTGACGAAGCGACTGCTGGCTCTGTCATTGTCCAAAAGCTCGCTCTGCGGCGTGGAGTCGTTGAAAAGGCAGGTGAAGTGGGAATTTCCCGCTCACGCAAAAGATGAGCGCGCGCAATTGCAGATTGGTTAATTGTTCGGCGGATTATTGCTCGGGCACGATGTTTTGCTGCGGCAATGCGGCATTTGAATAATCTAGATTATGATTTTCATTGCGCGCAGGTGCCGGATGCCACGCAAATGGTTGCGGCGCCCAATGGTGCATGGAGCGGCTGAGGGCCGGCCGGCGGAAGGCCCTTCAGCCGCGCCAAATCAGTCGCGTTGCATCAGAAGTCTTTCCACTCATCGGCATCGATGGCGCTGGCGAGCGCAGTCTGCATGCGGCCGACCGGATTGCGCGGGGTGGCGGTGCGGACGGGAGCGGCGCGGCGCGTGACCGCTGGGGCCGCCGCCGCGGGCTGCGCCGGACGCGGAGCCGCGGCTTTCGGCCCTGGCGCAGGGCGCTTGGCCTGA
>DATARB010000010.1:0-11449 GCA_036264375.1 Pseudolabrys sp. | reverse complement strand
TTCGAGACCTGCTCGTCCGGCCCGGACGATCTCAAGGCGATCGGCGAGCACATCACGGACAAGAAGATCGTCATCGGCGTCATCGACCACCACACGCTCCAGGTCGAGCGTCCCGACGACATTGCCGCGCTGATTCGCGAGGCGCTCAAGTATATTCCGGCGGAGCGGCTGATCATCTCGTCGGATTGCGGCATGGGCCGCGAGGGCATGGGCCGCCGCCACGCCGCGTACAAGATGGTCTCGATGGTGCTCGGCACCAACATCGTGCGGAAGGAGCTCGGCCTGCCGGAGGCCGAATGCCTCGCCGCCGATACGCGCTATTCGCTGACAGTAACGAAGACCTGATTCGTTCTGTCATTCCGGGGCGTCCGCCTGCGCTCGTTACCCTCCCCGCAAGGGGGAGGGTAACAAGGAACGCTTCTCTCAGTATGCGAACGCCCTAGGGCAATTTGTCATACCCTTCGCCGAAGCCGGCGAGGCTCATCGGAAAGCCGATGCCTTCCTCGGGCGTCTGGAAGATGATGAAAGTCGCGGTCTTGCCGTTGCGCAGCTTGCCGATCAGCGTGTCGTCCATGACGACCTCGGCGATGCAGCCGTTGGGCAGGCAGCGCACGAAGCCGGCGCGGCCGACATCGGCATTGTCGATCTTCAAGCCCAGGCCGGACGGCAGCAGCACGCCTAGTGGCGCGACGACGCGCATCAACCGGCTCTTCTGATCGGCGGTTTTCAGCACGATCACGGTCAATCCGACATTGGCGCGGTCTTCCGCGGTCACGCTCTGGATCAGGGCGCACTGCTCGGACTTGGCGCCCGGCGGCGTGTCGCAGCGGATCTGCCAGTCCTTGTGCACCGATTTCACCGCGCCTTGGGCCGCGGCCCGCTCGGTTGGGATCAGCGCCAGTCCGATCGCGACCGCGAGGAGCGCCGTCCAGGCCCGTTGCGAGAACGCGCGCATTCCAAGCTCGAAAATGCCCATAGTCCAGTCCTTTGGCGCGGGCGGCTGCTGCCCGGCAACCGCCGCCGGCGGCCGAATCGCTGCCCCCGTCAGCATGTTAGCCGTCCCCGTTGGCTCATGCTCGCCCAGTCCTGTCAAGCAAACGCGCGGCGTCCGCTGCACCGCGATCCGGGCGGTGCATCCAAGCCGTGACGCCATGGCGTAAATGCGGCGCACGGCCAGGCGTCACACTGCGGCGTCAGGTCGCGTGCGTCCCACGATGCGGCTCGCGGAAGCCGCTTTCGGGCCCTCTTCGAAATCGTCTTGGCATCGGGTTGGCAAGGGTCTTGGGGGTAAAACGGTTGTTGCCAAGGAGATATAATCGAGTGCATTGCGACAAGTTACAAATTGTGGTTTGAGAGACCGGGATTTCCCCCGTCCCGCCGCACAGTTCAAGCTGCCACGCCCGTGGCAAAATGCCTTGTCTGGCGGGGCTGGACCGCCGAACGCGTTTGCGGGACGCGGCAATAACATTGGCCTAACAAAGGCCGTATATCGCGTCGAGGGAGCGCATTCGAAAATGATCGTGCTTAAGCGGTTGATCGCATTCGTGGTCACAAGCGTGACCGTCTTCGGCGGCGGCGCCGCTCTGGCCGCCGAGCCGGTCACCGGCCAGCCGCATCCGTGGCAACTCGGTCTTCAGGCCGGCGTCACACCGGTGATGGACGACATCATCTGGTTCCACGACTTCCTGCTGTGGGTCATCGCGGCCATTGCCTTCTTCGTGCTGGCGCTGCTGGTCATCGTTGTCGTCAAGTTCAACGCCCGCGCCAACCCGGTGCCCTCGCGCACCACCCACAACACGACGATCGAGGTGGCCTGGACCGTGGTTCCGGTCCTCATCCTGGTGGCGATCGCGGTTCCCTCGTTCCGCCTGCTGTTCTATCAGCTCAACACCCCGCAGGCCGACCTGACGGTGAAGGCCACCGGCAAGCAGTGGTTCTGGAGCTACAGCTACCCTGACAGCAAGTTCGAGTTCGATTCGCTGATGGTCGCTGACAAGGACCTCAAGCCGGACCAGCCGCGTCTGCTGACGGTCGATAACGAAATGGTTGTGCCGGTGAATAAGGTCGTGCGGGTGCTCACCACCGGCGCGGACGTCATCCACTCCTGGGCGGTTCCGTCGTTTGGTGTCAAAATTGATGCTGTTCCCGGACGCGTGAACGAGACATGGTTCAAAGCGGAGCGCGAAGGCACATATTACGGCCAGTGTTCACAACTTTGCGGCCGCGATCACGCCTTCATGCCAATCGTCGTCCACGTTGTCAGCGACAAGGACTACACGGCCTGGCTCGATGGTGCCAAAAAGAAGTACGCCACCGACGACACCCGTCCGACCGCGGTCGCCGCGGCCGGCGAGGTGCAGTGACACATATAAGAACACGAATATAATCTGACGGCGAGAAACGGTCGAAGGACAGGAATGATGGCGAGCAACGCGGTTGCGGCACACGGCGAACACGAAGCCAACGGACACCATCCGACCGGGTGGCGGCGTTTCGTCTATTCGACGAACCACAAGGACATCGGCACGATGTACCTGGTGTTCGCTGTCTTCGCTGGCGTGGTCGGTGGCCTGCTGTCGATCGCCATCCGCCTCGAGTTGCAGAACCCGGGGCTCCAGTTTTTCCCCACGCCGCATGAATACAACGTCTTCGCGACGGCCCACGGCCTGATCATGATCTTCTTCATGGTCATGCCGGCGATGATCGGCGGCTTCGGCAACTGGTTCGTGCCGCTGATGATCGGCGCTCCCGACATGGCCTTCCCACGCATGAACAATATCTCGTTCTGGCTGCTGCCGGCCTCCTTCGCGCTCCTGATCACCTCGATGTTCGTCGAGGGCGAGCCCGGCGCGCTGGGTGCGGGAACCGGCTGGACGATCTACGCGCCGCTCTCGACCACCGGCCACCCCGGCCCGGCGGTCGATTTTGTGATCCTGGCGCTGCATCTCGCCGGCGCCTCGTCGATCCTCGGCGCCATCAACTTCATCACCACCATCTTCAACATGCGCGCGCCCGGCATGACGCTGCACAAGATGCCGCTGTTCGTGTGGTCGATCCTGGTGACGGTGTTTCTGCTGCTGTTGTCGCTGCCGGTTCTCGCTGGCGGCATCACGATGCTGCTGACCGACCGCAATTTCGGCACGACCTTCTTCAGCCCCGAGGGCGGCGGCGATCCGCTGCTGTACCAGCACCTGTTCTGGTTCTTCGGTCATCCGGAAGTGTACATCCTGATTCTGCCCGGCTTCGGCATGATCAGCCAGATCATCTCCACCTTCTCGAAGAAGCCGGTGTTCGGCTATCTCGGCATGGCCTATGCGATGGTCGCCATCGGCGGCATCGGCTTCGTGGTGTGGGCGCATCACATGTACACGGTCGGCCTCTCGACCGGCGCGCAGGCCTATTTCATCGCGGCCACCATGGTGATCGCGGTGCCGACCGGCGTGAAGATCTTCTCCTGGATTGCCACCATGTGGGGCGGGTCGATCGAGTTCCGCACCCCGATGCTGTGGGCGATGGGTTTCATCTTCCTGTTCACCGTCGGCGGCGTGACCGGCGTGGTGCTGGCGAATGCCGGCGTCGATCGCGTGCTGCACGACACATACTACGTGATCGCGCACTTCCATTACGTGCTCTCGCTCGGTGCGGTCTTCGCCATCTTCGCCGGCTGGTACTACTGGTTCCCGAAGATGAGCGGCTATATGTATAATGAGACCATCGGCAAGCTGCACTTCTGGGTCACCTTCGTCGGCGTGAATCTCATCTTCTTTCCGCAGCACTTCCTCGGCCTGGCCGGAATGCCGCGCCGGACCGTCGATTATCCGGACGCATTCCACGGCTGGAACGAGGTCTCATCCTACGGTTCGTATATTGCGGGCTGCGGCGTGATCATCTTCTTCATCGGCGTGGCCGAGGCCTTCGCCAAGAAGCGCGTCGCGGGCAACAACCCGTGGGGTGTCGGCGCCACGACGCTGGAATGGACTTTGTCGTCGCCGCCGCCGTTCCATCAGTTCGAGACGCTGCCGCGGATCAAGTAACGGAGTCGCTCGCGTATCATGTCACTTCTCACTGACGGTGCAGACTTCCGCGGCCGCCTGGCCGCGGGTTCGGACCTGGATCCGGCCGAGCCGAGTCTCGCCACGGTGGGGGATTACGTCGCCCTGCTCAAGCCGCGGGTGATGTCGCTGGTCGTATTCACGGCGCTGGTCGGCCTCGCCGTCGCGCCGGGCCCGATACATCCGGTGACCGCCTTCACGGCGCTGCTCTGTATCGCGGTGGGCGCGGGCGCGGCCGGCGCGCTCAATATGTGGTACGACGCCGACGTCGATGCGGTGATGACCCGCACGTCGCGCCGCCCGGTGCCCATGGGTCACGTCAAGCCGGGCGAGGCCTTCGCCTTCGGCATCACGCTCGCCGGCTTCGCGGTGATGACGCTCGGCTTGCTCGTCAACGCGCTGGCGGCTTCGCTGCTGGCCTTCACCATCTTTTTCTACGTCGTCGTCTACACGGTCTGGCTCAAGCGTTCGACGCCGCAGAACATCGTCATCGGAGGCGCTGCCGGCGCCTTCCCGCCGATGATCGGCTGGGCGGCAGTCACCGGCTCGCTCTCGTTCGAGCCGGTGCTGTTGTTCCTCATCATCTTCTTCTGGACGCCGCCGCACTTCTGGGCGCTCGCGCTCTACAAGGCGGAGGACTACAAGCGCGCCGGCATCCCGATGCTTCCGGTCGTCGCCGGCGATATGAATGCGCGGTGGCAGATTCTCCTGTACACGCTGATCCTGGTGCCGCTGGCGATCGCGCCGTGGCCGCTCGGCTACACCGGCGCTCTCTACGGCATGACGTCGGTCGTAACCGGCGCGATCATGCTGGTGCTTGCCGTCCAGGTGCTGCGCGAGCGCCGCCCGGTCGAGCGCGCCTGTCGGCATCTCTTTGCCTTCTCGATCTTGTATCTGTTCCTGCTGTTCGCAATGCTGCTGATTGAGCGCGGATGGGGCGGGCTCCTGGCCCGGTTGGTTGCTTGAGCACCGAAATCGCCATGAACGAGACGCCTGAAAAAGACGAGGGCATCGTGCTCACCGAGGCGCAACAACGCGCCCGGCGCTCGCGGTCTATCGCCATCGCGCTCGCACTCGCCGCTCTGGTGATTCTGTTCTATGTGATGACGCTGGTGAAGGGACCGGGCGTACTCGTCCGGCCAATCTAGACCCATGACGGGACAGGGGGACAACACAAGGCCGCTGCGGCGCGACATGATCGTCGCCGCGAGTTGCGGCGTGCTTGTCGCCGTCATGATCGGCGCGTCCTTCGCCGCGGTGCCGTTTTACAACTGGTTCTGCAAGACCACGGGCTTCGCCGGCACGACGCAGGTCTCCGAGAAGGCGCCGGATCAGATTCTAGGCCGTACGCTGATCATCCGTTTCGATTCCAACGTCGCGCCCGGACTGCCGTGGACATTCGTGCCCGAGCAGAACGAGATCAAGGTGCGTATCGGAGAGGTGGCGACCGTCCACTACAAGGTCATCAACGAGGCGGCGCGGACCGTCACGGCGCAAGCCTCTTACAACGTCTCACCGCCCACCATCGGCGGCTATTTCAATAAGATCAACTGCTTCTGTTTCACCGAGCAGACCATGAAGCCGGGTGAGACGCGCGAGATGACGGTCGTGTTCTATGTCGATCCCTCGATCGCCAAAGACCACGACCAGGACGATCTCAACACAATTACTTTGTCCTACACTTTCTACCGGCTGCCCGATTCGGTGCGGCCGGTGGCCGAGGCGCCGGATACGAAATCGAACAAGCTCTAGCGGATGATCCCGAAAAGCCGGAGCCGGTTCTAGGGATCCTGCGTAAAACGTAAAACGAAACAAAGGGGGCGCTCGGCGCTCCCATGGGGTTGAACGGAGACGACGAAGATGGCCGACGCTCACGCCAAGCATCATGACTACCACCTGGTCGATCCGAGCCCGTGGCCGGCGATCGGCTCGGTGTCCGCCTTCATCATGGCGGTCGGTGCGATCAGCTGGATGCATCACATGTATGCCGCCGCTCCGGTGGTGTTCGGCATCGGCGTGCTCGGCGTGCTCTACACGTTCATCGGTTGGTGGCGCGACGTCATCAACGAAGCGGAGCACGGCGGCTTCCACACGCGTGTGGTGCAGATCTCGCACCGCTACGGGATGATCCTGTTCATTGCTTCCGAGGTGATGTTCTTCGTCGCCTGGTTCTGGGCCTATTTCAACACCGCGCTGTTTCCCGATGCAGCGAAGGAAGTCGCCCGCGTCGCCTTCACCGGCGGCGTCTGGCCGCCGAAGGGCATCGAGACGTTCGACCCCTGGCACCTGCCGCTGCTCAACACGCTGATCCTGCTCACCTCGGGCACCACGGTCACTTGGGCGCACCACGCGCTCCTGGAGAACGACCGCGAGGGCGTGAAGTGGGGCCTGATCCTCACCATCCTGCTCGGCATGACCTTCACCTGCGTGCAGGCCTTCGAGTATTCGCATGCCGCCTTCGCCTTCAGCGGCAACATGTATGGCGCCAGCTTCTTCATGGCGACCGGCTTTCACGGCGCGCATGTGATCATCGGCACGATCTTCCTGATCGTGTGCCTGGTGCGCGCGCTCAACGGCCATTTCACGCCGACCCAGCATCTCGGCTTCGAGTTCGCCGCGTGGTATTGGCACTTCGTCGACGTGGTGTGGCTGTTCCTGTTTGCCTGCATCTATGTGTGGGGTTCCGGCGCCGCCGCCGCGCACGGGGGCTGAACGCCGCCGGCACAGTTTGCGACAGGGCGGCGGCAACGCCGCCCTTTTGCTTTTGTTGTCCAGGAGCGGAGCCATGATCGACCAAACATCGCCCGACCCTCTGCCGATCGCGCGCGGCCTGCGCGGGCGCTGTCCGCGCTGCGGAGAGGGCAAGCTGTTTCAAGGCTTCCTCGGCTTGCGCGAGCGTTGCGATCGCTGCGGTCTCGACAATAAGTTCGCCGATGCCGGCGATGGCCCGGCGGTGTTCGTCATCCTGATCGGCGGCGCGATCGTCGTCGGCGCCGCGCTGATCACCGAAGTCGTCTATCAGCCGCCTTATTGGGTGCATGCGGCGCTGTGGCTGCCGTTGATCCTCGTTGTCACGCTGGCGCCGCTGCGGCCGCTCAAGGGCCTGATGATCGCGCTGCAATTCCATCACAAGGCCGCCGAAGGCCGCCTCGAGCACCGGAGCGATGTGTGAATCCATTGCGTGAAAAGCGCCGCACCGGCGTGGTCGAGGCGACGGTCTTTGCCGTGGCCGGCCTCGCCATCCTGATCGGGCTCGGTGTCTGGCAACTCGACCGCAAGGTCTGGAAAGAGAATCTGATCGCGCAATTAACCGAGCGTCTCAACGCGGCGCCGGGTGCGCTGCCGCCGCGTAGCGATTGGGAGCATCTGACGCAGGACAAGGACGAATTCCGCCGCGTGACCTTTCCGGCCCAGTTCATCGGCGGACAAGAGGCGCTGGTCTATGCGGCGGGCTCCGCGCTGCGGTCCGACATTCAAGGTGCCGGATATTTCGTGTTCGCGCCGGCGCGGCTGCCGGGCGGCAGCATCGTGATCGTCGACCGCGGCTTCGTTCCGCTCGAGCGTAAGGATCCGGCGACGCGGACAGCGGGCACGCCGGAGGACATTGTCGACGTGGTTGGCGTAATGCGCTGGCCGGAGGCGCGCGGCACGTTCACGCCGGCGGACGAGCCGCAAAACAATGTCTGGTATCTGCGCGATTCGAAGGCCATGGCGCAGGCAAAGAAGTGGGACAGCGCGGCGCCATTCTACATCGATCAGGAATCACCGGTGCCGCCGGGCGGCCTGCCGTTGCCCGCCAAGCTCGAAGTGCATTTGCCCGACAATCACCTGCAATACGCCATCACCTGGTTCGGATTGGCGCTGGCATTGGCCGGAGTCTATGTCGTCTGGCTCGCGGGACAATTCCGCCGCCGCGTGTGAGCGCTGCCCTTCATGATGTGAAATCCGCGCGCGCTATTTGTCGCGAACCGCACTGCATGATTTAGTGCGCGCAAACTTGAAAAGGGAGTAGCAGCATGTCGCTTGCCGGGAAGAAGGTTGTCGTCGTCGGGGGATCCTCGGGCATAGGTCTCGCCGTTGCCGAACAGGCGAAGACGCAAGGCGCGGATGTCGTCATCGCTTCGCGCGGCCCCGAACGCCTGAAGGCCGCTGCCGACAAGCTCGGCGTTAAAGGCATCGCCGCGGACGTCAGCAATGACGACAGCGTCGCAAATCTTTTCCGCACGTGCGGTCCCGTCGACCACGTTGTCGTGACCGCCGCGCAGCTTCGCACCGGCCCGTTCAGGACGGTCTCCATGGACGATGTGCGCGCCACCTTCGAGGCGAAGTTCTGGGGCGCCTGGCGCGTCGCGCGCGCGGCCGAAATTCTTCCCGGTGGGTCGCTGACGCTGGTCTCCGGTTTCCTGAGCATTCGGCCGCGGCCGGGCTCCGCGATCGTCAGCGCGGCGAACGGCGCGCTCGAATCGCTGACGCGCGCGCTGGCGCTGGAACTCGCGCCGATCCGCGTGAATGCGGTCTCGCCCGGCATCATCGACACGCCGATCCGCGCCGCTCTGCCGGAAGCCGCCCGTCGCGACATGCTCGCCAAGACCGCGGCCGGCCTGCCTGTCGGCCGGGTCGGCCTCGCCGAGGACATCGCCCAGCAGATCCACGCCTTCATCGCCAACGGTTTCGCGACCGGCGCGATCGTGTACCTGGAAGGCGGCGGCCTCGTCGCCTGAGGCCGTCGCGGCTTTAAGTTACCCGCAAAGGTTACCCGGCCTTCCTTGTGAAAGGTCACGTTGGGAGCTAGTGTGGCGGGTAATCGCGGCCAAAGACAGAATAAACATAATAAACTCAATGCGTTATATCTCAACGCGGGGCGAGGTGGCCCCGCTCGACTTCGTCGAGGTGATGCTCGCGGGTCTGGCCCGCGACGGCGGCCTTTACGTGCCTGAAACATGGCCGACGGTCATGAAGGCCAGCATCGCCGGTCTCGCCGGGCGGCCCTATGCCGAGGTGGCGGTCGAGGTCATGCGCCCCTTTATCGGCGGCAGCATCCCGGACGCCGATCTCGCGCGCATGGCGCAGGAGGCCTACGGCACGTTCCGCCATCCCGCGACCGTTCCGCTGGTGCAGCTCAACCCGAGCCTGTTCGTACTCGAGCTGTTCCACGGGCCGACGCTCGCCTTCAAAGACCTGGCGATGCAGCTCGTGGCGCGGCTGATGGACTACGCGCTGCGCCAGCGCGGCGAGCGCACCACCATCGTCGTGGCGACCTCCGGCGACACCGGCGGCGCCGCGGTCGAGGCCTTCCGCGGCCGCGCCCAGGTGGACGTCGTGGTGCTGTATCCGCACGGCCGCATCTCCGAAGTGCAGCGTCGCATGATGACCACGGCGGACGACAGCAACGTGCACGCCGTCGCGATCGAAGGGACATTCGACGACTGCCAGGCGCTGGTGAAGGCGATGTTCAATCATCACGCCTTCCGCGACCGCGTGCGTCTCTCCGGCGTCAATTCGATCAACTGGGCGCGCATCGTGGCGCAGACCGTTTATTACTTCACCGCCGCGGTGGCGCTCGGCGCGCCGCACCGCAAAGTGGCATTCACCGTGCCGACCGGCAATTTCGGCGACATCTATGCCGGTTACGTGGCGCTTCGCATGGGCCTGCCGATCGACCGTCTGGTGATCGCCACCAATGTCAACGACATCCTGGCGCGGACGCTCGCGACCGGAATTTACGAACTGCGCGACGTGGTGGCGACGACCTCGCCGTCCATGGACATCCAGGTCTCGTCCAATTTCGAGCGGCTGTTGTTCGACGCCTATGACCGCGACGGCGCCGCCATCCGGGCGCTGATGGGCTCGCTGGCGCAATCGCGGCGGTTTGCGCTGTCGGCGCCGGCGCTGGCGCAAATCCGCGCCCAATTCGCCGCCGGCCGCGCCGACGAGGACGAGGTCGCCTCGACCATCCGCACGGTCAAGCGCGAGGCCGGCAATTTCGTCGATCCGCACACCGCGGTCGGCATTGCGGTGGCCGAAAAAGAGCCGCGCGATCCGGCGGTGCCGATGGTGGTGCTGTCGACCGCGCACGCGGCGAAATTCCCCGATGCGGTCGAGGCGGCCTGCGGGGTGCGGCCGCAGCTGCCGGAATGGCTTTGCGATCTCGATAAACGGCCGGAGCGCGTCACGATGCTGCCGGTGGACCAGTCCGCGGTCGAGCGTTTCGTCCTCAAGACGAGCCGCGCCGCGCAGGAAGGAGCGGCAGCATGAGTGTCGAGGTAACGACCTTGAAATCCGGCATCAACGTGGTGACCGATACGATGCCGCATCTCGAGACCGCCTCGCTCGGCGTCTGGGTCGCTTCCGGCAGCCGCGACGAGCGCCTTAACGAGCACGGCATTTCGCATTTCCTCGAACACATGGCGTTCAAGGGCACGAAGCGGCGCAACGCGCGGCAGATCGCCGAAGAGATCGAGGCGGTCGGCGGCGACCTCAATGCGGCGACGAGCGCCGAGACCACGGCCTATTACGCGCGCGTGCTCAAGGCCGACGTACCGCTGGCGCTCGACGTGCTCGCCGATATCCTCTCCGACCCCACCTTCGACGGCCAGGAGCTCGCCCGCGAGCAGGGCGTCATTGTCCAGGAAATCGGCGCCGTCGCCGACACGCCGGATGATCTGATTTTCGAGCATTTGAACGCCATCGCATTCCCGGATCAGTCGCTTGGCCGTTCCATCCTCGGCACCGCCAAGACGGTGCGGTCGTTCCACGGCGGCACGCTGCGCGACTATCTGGGACGGCACTATCGCGCGCCCGACATCGTGGTGGCCGCCGCCGGCGCAGTCGATCACGCCGCGGTGGTCGCCGACGTCGAGCAGCGCTTTGCGAGCTTCACGGGGCCCGCCAGCCCGATAGCGGAGCCGGCCAAGTTCGGCGGCGGCAGCCATATCGAGAAGCGCGAGCTCGAACAGGTGCACATCGCGATGGCGCTGCCCGGCGTGGCGGTGACCGATCCGACGCTGTACAGCCTCCAGGTGTTCACCAACATCCTCGGCGGCGGAATGTCGTCGCGGCTGTTCCAGGAGGCGCGCGAGCGGCGCGGCCTGTGCTATTCGATCTATTCGTTCCATATGCCGTATTCCGACATCGGCATGTTCGGCCTTTATGCCGGCACCGATGCCGCCGACACGTCGGAGCTGATGCGCGTCATCGTCGGCGAGATCGCGGGCACCGCCGATAGCCTCTCCGAGCCGGAAATCGCGCGCTCCAAGGCGCAGATGAAAGCCGGCCTGTTGATGGCGCTGGAAAGCTCCGGCGCCCGCATCGAGCAATTGGCGCGCCAGATGATCACGCGCGGCCGGCCGATCCCGGTCGACGAACTGGTCGAAAAGGTCGACGCGGTCACGGTCGAG
>DATARB010000005.1:0-45591 GCA_036264375.1 Pseudolabrys sp. | reverse complement strand
ATCGCGATTTTGTTCGCCGCTGCGTCTCAATCAGCGTTAGCACGCGGAGCGAAATCAAGTCCTATTATTTACCAACATACAGCAACTGGAATCCACATCAAGGAGGGCACAATTATCACGCGAACGAAACCAAAAGGGAATGGCAAAGACATCCCCGTCACAAAGGTCTTGGACAAATCTGCTCCTTGATTATAGGACCATCACATCCTTGAGCCTTGATTGTCGCGTGCTAACCGAGCCGCGCTTGGCGTCCACGTCCGTGTTGAACGGAGTGGACGCCGCCGGCAGTGCGGTTGGCCTCAGAACATCTGAGAGAACGCCCAGTACAGGAAGCCGGAGATCATCATCGCCGCCGGCAGTGTCAGCACCCAGGCCAACGCGATGTTGCGGATCGTCGACCATTGCAGGCCGGACCCGTTCGACGCCATGGTGCCGGCGATGCCGGACGAGAGCACGTGCGTTGTCGACACGGGCAAGCCGTAGACGTCCGCCGCCGCGATGGTGGCAGCGGCTGTGATCTCCGCACAGGCGCCTTGCGCGTAGGTCAGATGGGTCTTGCCGATTTTTTCACCGACCGTGACCACAATGCGCTTCCAGCCGACCATGGTGCCCAGGCCGAGCGCGACGGCCACCGCGATCTTGACCCAACCAGGGATGAATTTGGTCGCGTTGTCGAGCGATCCCTTATAGGCGTTGAGGGTTGCGATATCCTCCTTATTGAGATCGCTCTCCTTGTCCTTCATCAGGAAACGAATAGCCTCGGACACCAGATACATATCGTTCCGGGTATTGCCGACGGCTTCCGCGGGCACTTTGGCCAGCGAGCCGTATTGCACGACCTGATTGGAGATCTCGCGCACCAGCACGGCGAGCGATGGGAAAGTCCCTTCCGTGATCTGATGCTGCGCGACGTAGTTCGTCACCCCGGGCGCGGATTGCCGAGCACATTGTAGCCGGCCGCCTTGGCTTCGATCACCGCGCTCGCGGCTTTCGAGGTGCTGATGAACCGCTCAATCTGGTTCGCCGGCAAGGACCGGTTCAACGCGTAGGCCGTCGGCACCGTGCCGATCAGGATGAGCATGATCAGACCCATGCCCTTCTGGCCGTCGTTAGAGCCGTGGAAGAAACTGACCAGCGTGCAAGTCAGAATGAGGATGCCGCGGATCCACCACGGCGGCGGCTGGTCGCCCTTCGGCTCGGCGTAAAGCGCCGCGTTGCGGATCACGGCCTTGAGCACGAGCAGCAGAACGGCCGCCAGCGCGAAGCCGAACAGTGGCGACAGCAGCAGCGCCTTGCCGATGTTGGAGGCCTGTGACCAGTCGACCCCGGAGGTGCCGTCGCGGCCGCGCAGAAGCGCGTTGGTGATACCGACGCCGATGATCGAGCCGATCAGCGTGTGCGAGCTCGATGCCGGCAAGCCGAAATACCAGGTGCCGACGTTCCAGATAATGGCCGAGATCAGCAGTGCGAAGACCATGGCGAAGCCGGCACCGCTGCCGACCTGCAGGATCAATTCAACAGGCAACAGCGAGACGATGCCGAAAGCGACTGCGCCGGTCGACAGCAGTACGCCGAAGAGATTGAACATGCCCGACCAGACGACCGCGACATGCGCCGGCAGCGAACGCGTATAGATCACCGTCGCAACCGCGTTGGCCGTATCGTGAAACCCGTTCACGAACTCAAAGCCGAGCGCAATCAGCAGCGCGACAAAGAGCATGATGTAAGGCACGAGGGTCGTGACCTTCGTGTTCGTCGCGTCGATATCGGAATAGATGCTGTAGGCGACGAACAGCAGACCGGCGCCAATGACGCCGAAGAACAGGATGCCCGATAAAGGATTAAAACCACGATCGAGGTTCGGGCCTTTGCTTACTGCCGGTTCGATTGAGCCGGGTAACGCCATGTCACTCATTGGATATTTCTCCTGTTCCGACGGCCTGATTTTCGGCGGCGTTGGTGACGGTTCGATGAAACGGTATGTGAAATCGATAAGGGCAGCAATGAATTGCGCCGCCGCTCTATCCCTTCGTTTCTTTGTTGTAGTCGTAGAGGACATGGCCGTAAGGCAGTGTCAGATCGGCCAAAAAATGGTGCGCGCCAATCGTCTTGCGGACCGGGAAATCGGCGACGGGCGCATTGACATGCGGGACAAGATGGAGCCGCCCCGGCCCGATCCACGACCCTTTCACCACAATATCGATGAGATTATAGGCGACCAGCTGACAGATTTCCGCGCGGCCATCGACGCCCGGGATGAGCTTGAGGTTGACCTGAGTTTTGGAGAGCGTCGCGGTCGTCCGCTCGCCGTTGCCAGCCATGCTCTCGTGCTTGTAACCCATCGTCCCCAAGGCGACGAGCTGGCCGCCGTACGACATCGTGCCGGTCAGCGTGTCCTTGACGATCTCGAGCTTCGGGTGTGCGTATTTCTTCGGGAAGCCCCAGATTTCACGGCCCGCCGCGATGGGCGGATCGTCATCGAGGTACATCTGCGCGACGAAATTGACTTCCTGGCCGCGGAACCGGCACGGGATCACCATGCCGGACTCAGTGTAGCTGCCGAAGCCGGAGCTGTCCGGCATCTTGATCCATTCGTAGTGGACGATCGGATGCTCAAGTGGCTCCAGCGGCTCAGGAAGCTGAGCCGCGATGACGTCGGCGTCGGTCTCGTAGGTGATGACCATGTATTCGCGGTCGACAAAACGATACGGGCCGGCCGGGTAACTCGGGCCGGCCGCCGGCATCGACGGCAGTCTGAGGATGTCTTCCTTGCGCATGACTGTGTGGCCCGCTTAATGCGCGGTCCATCCCCCATCGATCGGCAGCATCGCCCCGGTGATCGATTTCGCCTCAGTCGAGCACAAGAAGGCGACCAGTCCGGCCACTTCCGACACCTCGACAAATTGCTTGGTCGACTGTGCAGTCAGAAGGACGTCCCGCACGACCGCCTCTTCCGAAATCCCCCGTGCCTTGGCCTGCTCAGGGATCTGCTTCTCGACCAGCGGGGTCATGACATAACCCGGGCACACCGCGTTGACGGTGATCCCGTGCTCGGCCACTTCAAGCGCGATCGTCTTCGTTAGACCGGCGATGCCGTGCTTGGCGGCGACATAGGCGGATTTGTACGGCGAGGCGACGAGCGCGTGAGCCGAGGCGATATTGACGATACGGCCCCAGCCGCCCGCCTTCATCGCCGGCACGACCAGTCGCGCGGTGTGGAATGCCCCCGACAGGTTGATCGCGATGATCGCGTCCCACTTTTCCGGCGGAAATTCCTCAACAGGCGCAACGTGCTGGATGCCCGCATTGTTGACGAGAATGTCGACCCTGCCGAATTCCGACTGCGCGCCTTCGATCATGCCGGCAATTTCGTCGGGCTTGCTGATGTCGGCCGGGCTGTAGCTGACGCCCACGTTGTGTTCGCGGGACAGACGGCTGCGAAGGTCTTCAACGGTGGCGGCCTCGCCAAAGCCGTTGAGAACGATATTCACGCCGCGTGTCGCAAGCGCCTCGGCGATGCCGAGACCAATTCCACTCGTCGACCCCGTAACAACTGCGGTTTTTCCGGAAAGCATGTTCGCCCCTACGCATTGCCCGCGTTCAGACGCAATCAACACATAGCGTCTGACAGCGGTATGAAGGATTTCGGACGATCGCAACGCGCGTTTCACAGAACTGGAATGGCAATAACCACCCCATAAATAATCCGGTGATGCGTCATTGCTGCGTCACGGATCCCGTCTCAACCTAGCCACATAAGCAATCGAGGGGATGTTCAATGGACGCGAAAGTGTCGCGTGAACAACGCGTCGGTACACATTACGGGTGGCGTCCGGAGCGATGCGACCGCATCGCGCTGGTTCTTCAGGGCGGCGGCGCGCTCGGCGCCTATCAAGCAGGCGTCTACCAGGCGCTGCATGAAGCCGACATTGAGCCGAATTTCGTCTCCGGCGTTTCGATCGGCGCGATCAATGCGGCCATCATTGCCGGAAATTCGCGCGCAAAGCGTTTGGATCGTTTGCGTGAGTTTTGGGACACGATCACCGAGCGCAAGATTTGGCACTACACACCGGACGGAGATGTCTTCCGCAAAGCGCGCAATGCCGCCAGCTCATGGATCACCATGACGATGGGCCAGCCCGGCTTCTTCAAGCCGCGCGACACGAATCCTTGGCTCAGCCTGGCAGGCGCGCAGGGCGCGCTCAGCTACTACGACAGCGAGCCGTTGCGCGAGACTCTTCTAAACCTTGTCGACTTCGATTTAATCAATGAGAAGATCGTCGGCTTCGCCGTCGGCGCGGTCAATGTCCTCAGCGGCAATTTCATTTACTTCGACAACAGCCGCGAGGAGATCGGGCCAGAACACATCATGGCCAGCGGCGCACTCCCGCCTGCCCTGCCGATGATCAAGATCGGCACCGATCACTATTGGGACGGCGGCATCGTTTCCAACACACCGTTGCAGCACTTGCTCGAGCAGGAAAGCACACAAAATACCCTCGTTTTCCAAGTCGACCTTTTCAGCGCCCGCGGCGTGTTGCCGAGAGACATTCAAGAGGTCTTGGCGCGCCACAAGGACATCATGTTTTCGTCGCGGACGCGCTACAACACCGACGTCTATCGCCGCATCCATAACTGGAAGACGAAGCTTCGGAGCGTGCTCGGTAAAGTGCCGGAGGAATTGCTGACAGACGGCGACCGCAGGCTCAAATCCGAGCTCGACGGCCTGCCCGACATCACGATCTTGCACCTGATCTATCAGCAGAAGGCTTATGAAGGCCACGCCAAGGACTACGAGTTCTCGGGAACATCGATGCGCGAGCACTGGCAGAGCGGCTACGAAGACACCAAGCGCACGCTCAAACGCCGCGAGTGGCTGACGATGCCTGAGGAAGGCACGGGCATCCTCGTTCACGACGTGCACCGCGAGACCGAGAACTTCTGATCGTCGCAAGCTGCTCGGCGCGCGGCGCGAACGAACTGGCCGTCGATTTCAAAGAAGATTTTTCCGTCGCCCGAGGCGGGCTTATGTGTTACCCGACAGCACATCCCGGTGCTCGAGGGCTTCACCTGTCCGCTTGAAAGGCCGACGTTCGGTTCGCATGACTGGCTTGCCAAACTGGCTCAGTGTCGCGCTAAACGGCACGCTCGACGCCGTTTCGCGCGGCGCGCTCAGGGACAGCGCGCAGACGATATCCGACACCTACCGCGCCGGCGGGACCAGCCAGATCATCCGATCCGACCACGACGCCCTCGCCTATGCCGTCGTGCGCATGCCGGCGACTTACGCGGCCGTACGCGCATCGCTGGCGCAGGCGATGCAAATCATTCCGCAATTCGCGCCGCGTTCGATCCTGGACGTCGGCGCCGGGCCGGGCACGGCCAGCTGGGCGGCCGCCGATGCCTGGCCGTCGATCGAGCGCACCACGTTGATCGATTCGAATGCGCGGCTGCTCGCGTTGGCGCGACAACTGACGGCCTCGCTCGACGTACCGGGATTCGAGGCCACCCTCCTGCAAGGAGAGGCTGCGGAGGCGCTCAGAGGTGCGTCCATGGCAGACGTGGTGATGGCGAGCTATGCCCTCACGGAAATCGCTCCAGCCGCGCTGACGGGGATCCTCACCCAGCTTTGGGCGCTGACCGGACGATTGCTGGTTCTCGTCGAGCCCGGCACAATGAACGGATTCAAGCGGATCCTGGCGTACCGGGATGTTTTGCTCGCAAACGGCGCGCAAATCATCGCCCCTTGCTCGCATGCGGGCCTATGCCCTCTTTCCGAGCGCGCGCGATGGTGTCATTTCAGCGAACGCCTGCCGCGCTCGCGCGACCACCAGATCACCAAGAGCGCCAGCGTTCCTTATGAAGATGAGAAGTTCTCGTATCTGATCGCGGGCAAAGGCTTCACCGGCCTCTCGAGAGGACAGCGCATCCTTGCCACACCGAACGTCAGCAAGGGCGGAATATCGCTAACCCTCTGTGCGCCGGAGCGCGCCGAGGAGCACATTGTCGCCCGGTCCGACAAAGCGACCTACAAAAAGGCGAAACACTATGCGTGGGGTGATGCCATCGGCCTATAAGCCGATGGCATAATCACCGACATGGGGCTTCGCGCTTGGGCGTCAGCCGCAAATCTTGCTCGCGCCCCAGACCCGGCCGCCGTGGCCGTCCGGAACCCGAACGCGCTGCGTCGTGCAATGCTTCTTCTTGGCGCTATAGGCCGCGTTGTAAGCGTCATAACCGTCGTCATAGCGCGCACCTGAGTAACCGCCATAGCCGCGCCCGACATAGTAGCCGCCGCCATAGCGATACCCGCCACCGTAATAGCCGGAGCGATATGGGCGTCCATAGTAACCGACGCCATAGGGACGGCCATAGTAGCCGTAGCGATATCCGCCGTCGTAGTAGCCATAGCGGCGATATGGCTCGGTCTGCACAAAGTTTACGGTGCGGACGTGACGCACGATCTTCCGGTAGCAGCAGTTGCTGCTGTACCAAACACTGGAGCGCCCGCCGTAATAGCCGTTCCCGTAATAGCCATTCCCGTAGTAGCCGTCGCCGTAGTAGCCGTTTGAGTAATAGCCGCCGGCTGCGGCGGGAGTCATCGAGAGACCGAACACCAGCAATACGCCGGTGCACAGGATTGCGAAGATTGTGCGCATGAGCAGATCCCCTGCAAAACATTTGGCATTTCAATCGACAGGCATAAAACGTGGTTAATTCTAACCATAGTAATTGCGTCCGCAGGCCCAAAATTGCGCGTGCAGATACACAATTTGTGCTTACCACTTATGAGACAACTACGCCCGTTGCCCTCACGATGTGAGGCTGCGGCCGATGGCAAGGCCGATGACTAGCGCGCCCACGAAGAGCACCAGGAAGATTCCAAACAGCCATTGCGCGATGGTGGCGGACGCGGCCTCAACGTCGGTGAAGCCGAAGATGCCCGCGATGATGGCGATCACCAGGAAAACAAAGGCCCACTTCAGCATTTCCGCTTCCTCGGACGTGCCTGCTCCGCTTCTTCAATGTGCGAGCACGCGCCGAAGTTCCATACGGACGCCGACATCACTGTCGCGGGGGGTTGCTGCGCGAATCACGCGCGAGGCTCATCTGTCATTCCGGGGCGCGAGCAGAGCTCGCGAACCCGGAATCCAGGCGCGAACTCGGCGCATGCATCTGGATTCCGCGCCCGCGCCTTCGGCGCGTCCCGGAATGACGGGGACTAAAACAAATCCAGGTACTCTTTCTGCTCCCAAGGCGTGACGTCGGCGCTGTCAGCCTGATCCTTGAGATACCGCGCGAACTCTGCCTCTTTGATGTGCGCATAGTAGTCGATGAAGCCGCCCCCAAAGGCCGAGTGAAAGCACGCGTCGGCGCGCAGCGCGGCGGCCGCTTCGCCCAAATTTTTCGGCATTGGCGCGGCTTTTGCCTCGTAAGGCGTGTCGGCGGACGGACCCGGATCGAGGCGGCGCGTGATGCCGTCAAGCCCGGCGTAAATTTGCGAAGCCATGTAGAGATACGGGTTCGCCGCCGGTTCGCCGATGCGGTTCTCCAGATGCGTCGCGCCATCTCCGGGCTGGCCGAGCAATCGCACCATCACGCCGCGATTGTCGCGCGCCCAGGTGGCGCGGTCGGGTGCCAGCGAATAGGGCCGGTAGCGCTTATATCCGTTGATGGTCGGCGTGGCGAAGCAGGCCGCCGCGCGCGCGTGATCGAGGAGGCCGCCAAGGTAGCGGTGGCCCAGCGGCGAGAGCCCATCGGCATGAACGAAAACGTTGCCGTTCGTTTTGATGTCGATGAGCGACTGATGCAGATGCCAGCCGCTCGACATCACGTGCGGCAGCGCCGGCCGGCACATGAAGCTTGCGAGATAGCCGTTGCGCCGCGCGATCTGCTTCACCGCCGAGCGGAACAAAATCATTGTATCGGCGGCGGCTAACCCCGTTTGCGGGCGGAAGGTGAATTCGCATTGGCTTGGCCCGAGCTCGATCTCGACCGAGCGCAGCGGCAGACCAAGCGCCACGACGCCACGGCGCAGCGGTTCGATCGCCGGATCGAGCATGTCGAAGCGCGATTCGGTGAGATACTGAAAACCCTGCGTCAGCAGGCTCACGTCGGGCGCCACCGGCGGCCAGGTAGCGTCGGCGGGCGCGAGCCGCGGGTTCTCGATCTTGAACAGATGGAATTCAACTTCGAGCCCGGCGAGGAAATCGAAACCTTCCTTCGCGAGCGCCGCCAGGGCTTCACGATACAGCGCGCGCGTCGCGAACGGCACCGGCTTTCCGTTGGCAAAATAGATGTCGCAGAGCACCCAGCCGGTGTTGTTCGCCCAGGGCAGCACGCGGAAGGTCGCAGGGTCGGCAACCATCATGAAGTCGGCGCCACCCTGCATCTCCTCCATGCCGAAGCCGCCGCCGGCGGTGAAGACTGGGAAGACGCTGCGGTGCGCGGTGTCCTTGGCGAGCAGCGTCGTCGTCATGCTGACGCCGGAACGCAATGCGCCGATCGCGTCGTCGGCGAGCAAGGTCTTGCCGCGCAGGACGCCGTGCTGATCGGCAAAGGAAAAGCGCACGAGCTCGAGATTGTTCGCCTTGATGGCGCGCGCTACGTCCTCCGCCATGCGGGACTGGTCCTCGGACCAGAGGTTATGGCGGGAGACGAAGGTGGTGGCGGCGTCGAGAGGCATGTGTCGCTCGCTCAAGCCTCTCCGCCGTCATGCCTGGCCTTGTGCCGGGCATCCACGTCTTTGCTGCGGACCAACAAGAAAGACGTGGATGGCCGGGACGAGCCCGGCCGTGACGCGGAGAGGTGGTCGCGCCTCACGGCCGTTCACCCAATCCAGCTCGCGCCCTGGCGTTTGTCGGCTTCCGAGCGCTGCCAATAGCCCTGCCAATCGTCGGCCGGGCCGATGCCGTCGACCGCCGCGGGTCCCGTGACGCTCGCGGCCTGCGACCCATCAAGCACCATGATCGGGCGTTCGCCCTTGCTGGACTGCTCGATCGCCTGCCGCAGCAACTTGCGGTAGGCGATGATCGCCTTGTCCGACGTGCCGAGGTGCTCGCCGGTGCGATCCTGAATCGCGCCCATCGATTCGCAGGCCCACTGGTCGTGCACGTTGATGTCGGCGCCCATCCCCGTATAGGTCTCGCTCTCCTGCTCGTGCGGATCGAAGCCGTAATCGTTGCTCTTGTTGCGGTTCGGCACGTAGTCGGGAAGCTGATAGAGCGCGAGGCGCTGTCGCCGCATCTCGTCCTTGTTCACCGGCTCACCGAACGAGGTGAAGATCGCATACCAATAGTGCTTGCTGTCGTCGATCGGCACATGCCACTGCGAGATCGTCATCTCGCGGCTCATCGGAATGACGAAGGCGTTGGGGAACATCAGGTTGGTGACGCGCACATGCGTGCTGGTGTCGCTGATCTGGCGCAGCGTCACCAGGCGGAAGCCGAATTCGGTAGGCTCGACCTCGATCTGCGGACGCGTGAACTCGCGCATGATGCGCGACATCGGCATGTCGCTATCACGCGTGACGTCGCGGAACACCTTGCCGTAGCTCTGCGAGGGATCGTCGTCGTGGAAGAACCGGTGCAGGAAAGAGGTGTGCACCGGGTCGACGCCGACCTCGAGCGACTGCAGCCAGTTGCAGTCGATCATGCCCTTGAACGCAAAAGTGTGACTGTCGGGCGCGACGAAGCAATCGAGGTTCGGAAAGGCCGGCGGCTCGCCGGGTCCCATGTAGGCGAAGAGGATGCCGTTTTTCTCCGCCACCGGATAGGACTTCTGCTTCACATTGGCGCAGAGGTTACTCTCTGGCGGTTCGGCCGGCGTCTCCAGGCACTTGCCGTTCACGTCGAACAGCCAGCCATGAAACGGGCAGCGCAGGCCGCCGTCCTCGAGCCGGCCATAGGCCAGATCCGTGCCGCGATGCGCGCAGTGGCGGCCGACGAGGCCGTAGCGGCCTTGCTCGTCCTTGAAGATCACCAGGTCCTCGCCGAATAGCCGCACCGGCTTGATCGGGCGGTTGCCGGCGAGTTCGTCCTTGAGCGCCGCCGGCTGCCAGTAGCGCCGCATCAACACACCCGCAGGCGTGCCGGGGCCGGTCCGCGTGATGATGTCGTTCTGTTCCTGGCTGAGCATTGCGGGCACCCCTTTCGCAAACGCACGTTCGGGGAACTGTAACGATGCCGGCGCGGGACGCAAAGGCATCCCCCACGCCCTTATACCTTCCTAAACGAGATGGCCGGGGACGAGCCCGGCCATGACAAGAATGAGATGCACGTGTCCGTTCAGTCGACGTGGCGGGTCGCCCAGCCCAGGTCCATCCGGCGGCGCCAGGCGGTCTGACGCAGGCCGAGGAGCCGGCTGGCCGTGGTCTTCGCCTCAGCGCGCGTGGCGGCGGCGCAGGTGCGATATTCGAGATCGGACACGCGCGACACCAGCGGCTGTTTGCGGAACAGGCGAGCGAAAGTGCCGACGCCGCCATTGAGCTTCAGATCGGATAACGCATGCGCGACGTTGGCGGCATGGCCAAATGCGATCACGCGGCCGGTGAGCGTGTGACGCACTTCGTAAACGCCCGGGCCGATCGGCGCCTCGACATGATCGCCGCTCTGGGCGTCGGGGAAACGCTTCCAACCACTCCAGGTCTGGACCATGCAACACCCTTTAAATTCGTAAGCTGAAAAACCGCCATGCAGGAACGCGACACCTAAGCATTCGTTCCGCGCGATCAACGCTCGCAACGCCTCGGTGTCGATAAAATTTCCCGTCTTCGCCCATTCATACCAGTGCAACAGAGGAGGTGTGTGGTAGGCGGAAGCGTTACCGCTAATGTCCTGGCAGGACCAAGACTTTCGGCTTAGTGGGCAGGCTCGTTTTCGACACCACAACCGATGGGACCTCGGCGACCTCGACATCCCATTCTTGGCGCACGCGCTGCAAAAAACGATCGAGTGTGTAGGCGCTGAAATAGTGCATCGGGACCATCAGCGGTGCCTTGAGTGACTTCAGCACGTCGATCATGCCGTCGAGATCGAGCGTGTAGCTGCCGTCCACCGGCACCAGCACGACATCGATGCGTCCGATCTCATTGAGCTGCTGCTGTGTCAGCGTGTGATGCAGATGGCCAAGGTGGGCGATGCACAAATTGGCCATCTCGAAGACGAAAATAGAATTTCCGTTAAATTCCGTCGCGCCATCCCATGAGCGGATATTGGTGGGTACGTTGCGTACGCGCACGTCCTTGTATTGCAAGTCGATGCGGGCCGGCTTCTGGTCCTGTGCCCAGCCGCGCAGCACGTATTTGATGCCCGGGTCGGGATGATCCGTGTAGTGCGTCGAATGCGCGTGGTTCATCGTGGCAATGTCGGGCTCGACCGGCGGACGAACATAGTCGTTGTAGTCCGTGGCGATGCGCACCAGCTGCGGACTTTCGATCAGAAAGGTCGAATGGCCGATGTAGGTCAGACGCACCTGATCGGCGTTCAGCGCGGCCAGGCGGAACGCGGCGGGCTCGGCAAAAGGCGGCCGCGCGGCGATGAGGCCGGGGCAGCTTTCGGTCATTTCGGGCTTGGCCGCAGGTGGCGTTGGCGCCGCGCCCTGTGCCCAGGCTTGCGCCAAGGCTGAACTGCCCGCGAAGACGGCGCACGCCGCCGCGAGCACTTTCAAAAATGCACGATGCATCGTGTCACCCGCACGGATATGGCGGGCGCAAATCTGGCATGGTTCGCCGCGGGCCGCTATCGGGCCTCACGGGGGCGTGCGAGGCGCGAGCCTCTCACGTCCCCCTCCCCCCACGAGCTCTTGCGACTGGTGGGGAGGGTCCGTCAGAACGACTCGAAATAGCGCCGGTCACGCATGGAGACGATGATGCCGCGCGGCGTCACCACGACCCAGCGGCCGTCCTGGCGCCTGATCTGCTGGACGGGACCCAGCCCCGGCAGCGGCGCGCCCGGCACCACCTCGTAGATCTCGCCATTGCCTTCCACATAGACGTAGCCGTCGCGCGCGTCACGGATCCACCAGCCCGGCACGATCGACGAGCGCATGGCCGGCGGCGGCGCCGGAGGTGGCTCGGCTGCTGCCGATGCGATCTGCGATGGCCGCGGCTGCGGGATCGGCGTGGAGGAGGCGGCGGCGATTGCGGGCTGCTCGGCCGGCGTGGCAGCGGGCGCCGTGGTCTGCGGCGCCGAGATCGAGCCGGTGACGTCTGCGCTCTCTTTCTTGACGCGCTCGGCAAGCTTGTCGTTCAACTTGGCGATCTGCGTATGCGCCGTCTTGTTCGCGGCATCCAAATTCGACTTGAGCGTCGTGACTTCCTTGGACAGTCGCGCGATCGACTGTTGCATCGCCTTGCGCTCTTCCTGCGCAGCGACATCGACCTGTGGCGCTTCCGGCTTGGTAAAGCCGCCACCCGCGAGCGCGCCGATCACCGCGCCGAGCGCAACGGCAATCGTCACCGAAGCGGCGAGCAAGGCGTAACGCTTGTGACGTGCCGTGAAGGCCGAGGCGCGCGGTGCTGCCGTGGGTTTCACGTAGAGCGCGGGCGGCAGCACCTCTGGCGCCGCGCCCGCTTCGCTTTTCAATTCAACGGCAAAGATATCGCCTGTCGACGAATGCGGCGGTGCATCCTCGGCCGGATCGGATTCGTTCGCTTCCGATCCCATCACAGGCGCCGATTCGTCCGCGCCTGGCGACAGCGGCGGCGATTCGACGCTTGGGAGCGCGCTCTTCTCGCTCTTGGGCGCCGGCGTTGCCGCATTCTCAGGAGTCGCCGACGAGTCGCTACCGGTAGGCTCGCTATCCTTGCGCTCGGCCATGGCCTGTCCTCGCAATTGGCTGTTCACCAATCGCTAACCACGTTCGGTTACCAAGTGGTTACCAAAAGCTTGCCGGCGCGGTTCCGGCCGCCTAATCAGGCTCTCGAAGACCTTGCACACCGCGTGCTCTTCCACTTGACGAGCACACACCGGACAGCGTGAGACAGCCGAGCGTTTAGGCTCGGCGTCTCACGCCGAGGCCTTATTTCCAACGACTATTGGACGATTGCTCAGATTCGCTCCATCACCCTGAGGTGGCCGTCGAAGGCGGCCCCCTCGAAGGGCGACGGCCACCGATCCCGAGGCTGCCCGGGATCGGCATGATTGTGTGTCAGTGCCCGTCATCCTTCGATCTCGGGTTTACCCGAGATCGGGTCATTAACTTCGCAAGTCGGCTATGGCCGACTTGCGATGGCGCGCAAGAGCGCGCACCTCAGGATGACGGATCAACGTCACACCGCCAAGCCGTTCTCTGCCGCACGGGCCTTGAGCGACACCGCCGGGCGGGCGCCGATGTGCTGGATCACTTCCGCCGCGGCGAGGCCGCCGAGACGGGCCGCCGTGCGATGATCCTTGCCGCGCGCGAGCCCGACCAGGAAGCCGGCGGCGAACAGATCGCCGGCGCCGGTGACGTCCGCCACCTGCTTGATCGGCTCGGCCGGCACCGCCTCCACTGCATCCTTGCTGATGACGACGCAGCCCTTCTCGCTGCGGGTGACGACCGCGAGCTTCGCCTCGCCGCGCAATGCCTTCACCGCGGTGTCGAAATCCGACGTCTCGTAGAGGCTGTGCAGCTCGTGCTCGTTGGCGAAGACGAGATCGACCGTGCCCTTCCGGATCAGTTCGAGGAATTCGGCACGATAGCGATCGACGCAGAACGCGTCCGACAGCGTGAGTGCGACACGGCGGCCATTCTTGTGCGCGATCTCGGCGGCTTTGACGAAGGCTTCCTTGGCCTGCGGCGGGTCCCACAAATAGCCTTCGAGATAAACAACCTCCGACGCGGCGATCGCCGCCTCGTCGAGATCGCCCGGGCGCAGATCCTGCGCCGCGCCGAGAAACGTGTTCATCGTGCGTTCGCCGTCCGGCGTCACCATAATGTAGCAGCGTGCGGTCGAAGGGCCGTCCGCCGCCGGCTTGGTGTCGAAGGCGACACGGGCGGCGCGAATGTCGTGCGCGAAGGCGCGGCCGAGGTCGTCGTCCTTGACCTTGCCGACGAAGGCCGCGCGTGCGCCGAAGCTGGCGACGCCGACGATCGTATTCGCCGCGGAACCGCCCGAGCTCTCCGTCGCCGGGCCCATGGCCGCATAGATTGACGCGGCGCGGGCCTCATCGATCAGCGCCATGGCGCCTTTATTCATGCCGTGCGCGACCAGAAAATCATCCTCGGCGCGGGCGATCACATCGACGATGGCATTGCCGATACCGAGCACGTCGTAGCGGGAAGCTGTCATGCGGGTTCCTCGTGATAAAACGCGCCGCACTATAACGGCTGAATGATCCGAGGCAATGCGAAGGGCGCATGGGTTCATGATCGTCAGGAGCGGCGGAACATGCTCTAAGCTGCGGGCGGAGGCCCACTGAACCCATGTCGCTTGCGCGCGATATCACCACGGTCGGCGGCGGCACGCTGGTGTCCCGGCTGCTGGCTTATTTCCGCGACGCCGCCATCGCCGCGCTGCTCGGCGCCGGGCCGTTCGCGGAAGCTTTCTTCGCAGTGCTGCAGGTGGTGAACTTTTTCCGCCGCCTGCTCGCGGAAGGCGCGCTGAATTCAGCCTTTGTGCCGATCTGGCTGAAGCTGCGCAGCGGCGAGGACGGCGCGGCCAACGCCGACCGGTTCACGCGGCGCAGCCTTGTCGCCATGCTTTGCATCACCGGCATCGTCGCGCTGCTCACCGTGGTGCTTGCGCGCTATGTCGTGATGGCGATCGCGCCCGGCTTTGACGAACCGCGCCGCCAGGTGGCGAGCGTCTATCTGCTCATCGTCGCACCTTACATCGTGCTCGTCGGCCTCATTGCCGTCGCCGCAGCAGCCTTGAATGCGGAAGGACGCGTCGGCGCCGCGACGGTGAGCACGATCCTGTTCAATGTCGTGATGGTGCTGACACTGTTGTGGCTGTTCGGCATGCACACCAGTCAATTTGGCACGGGCGCATGGCTTTCGGCCGCGGTCGTCATTGCTTCCATGATTCAGTTCGTGGTGACCGTGGGAGCGTGGCTGCTTACCGGCCGGCGCTGGCGTTCCGCGCGGATGCGCGTCCCGGATCAGACGGGCGCACTGTTCACGCGCGCACTCCCCGGGCTCATTGCCGCCGGCATTCCGCAACTCAAGCTGATCGCGGCAGCGGCCATCGTCTCGTCATCCGACGCGGCGGTGTCGTGGCTCTATTACGCCAACCGACTTTACGAGTTGCCGCTCGGCGTCGTCTCGATTGCCGTGACGGCGGTGATCGTGCCGCGCATCGCCGCGGCGGTGCGGACGAGCGACACACGCTCCTTTGCCGAAGCGCAATCACGCGCGTTCGAGATCGCACTCGGCCTGGCGCTGCCGGCGGCGACCGGCTTTGCCGTGCTGGCGGTACCGATCGCGGGCGGCCTGTTCGAGCGTGGCGCCTTCGGCGAGCAAGATACCGTCGCCGTGGGGGCGGCACTTGCCGCGATGTGCGCCGGCCTGCCCGGCCACGTACTGGAGAAGGTGTTCGGCGCGGTGTCCTTCGCCCACGAGGACACGCATACGCCGATGCTCGCCGCTTTGTGCGGCCTCGCTACGGCCATTGTCGGCGGCGTGCTCTTATTCCCGCATTACGGCTATGCCGGCGTCGCAGCCGCCATCGCCATCTCCGGGTGGGTCGGCGCGACGATCCTTGGGCTCACATTATATTGGCGGGGCTGGCTGCGGCTTGATGCGGGCGCGGCGCGTCGCCTGCCGCGCATCGTGGCAGCGACCGCGGTGATGGGCGCCGCCGTCGCCTATGGCCATTATGCCGGGCACATCCTGCTTCCGGCCGCTTCGGTCTCGCCGCTTGGGCGTCTCGCCATCCTCCTCGTCCTCGTGGCAGCAGGGGTCGCGGTCTATGCCGCTGTGCTGCAAATCCTCGGCGTGGCACGGCTCAAGGAGCTCGCGGCCGCGGTCAAGAAGCGGGCCTGAACCCCTTGCCCAATCCCGCCTCGGCGTGGCATGGCTCCGCGCTCAAAGCTGAAAGAGGCACGGCAATGGCGTTCAAAGAGCGCGTATTTTCCGGCGTGCAGCCGACCGGCAATCTGCACCTCGGCAATTATCTCGGCGCGATCACGAAATTCGTGGCGCTGCAGGACACCTATGACTGCATCTATTGCGTGGTCGATCTGCACGCCATCACCGTGTGGCAGGATCCGGCCGAATTGCCGCGCGCCATTCGCGAGGTGACCGCGGCGTTCATCGCCTGCGGCATCGACCCGAAGAAGAACATCGTCTTCAATCAGAGCCAGGTCGCCGAGCATGCCGAGCTCGCCTGGGTGTTCAATTGCGTCGCCCGCCTCGGCTGGCTCAACCGCATGACGCAGTTCAAGGAGAAGGCCGGCAAAGACCGCGAGAACTCCTCGGTCGGGCTCTACGCTTATCCGAACCTGATGGCGGCGGACATTCACGTCTATCGCGCCACGCATGTGCCGGTGGGCGAGGACCAGAAGCAGCATCTCGAGCTCGCGCGCGACATCGCGCAGAAATTCAATGTCGACTTCGCTTCGTCGATCCAGTCGCACGGCTATGGCGACGCGTTCTTCCCGTTGCCGGAGCCGCTCATTCAGGGCCCGGCGACGCGGGTGATGTCGCTGCGCGATGGGTCGAAGAAGATGTCGAAGTCGGAGCCGTCCGACTATTCGCGCATCAATCTGACCGACGACGCCGACGCCATCGCGCAGAAGATCCGCAAGGCCAAGACCGATCCGGAGCCACTGCCGAGCGAGGAGAAAGGCCTGGAGCCGCGTCCCGAGGCCGACAACCTGGTCGGTATCTACGCGGCGCTGAACAATACGACCAAGGCGGCGGTGCTGGGCGAGTTCGGCGGCGCGCAGTTCTCGACCTTCAAGTCGGCGCTGGTCGATCTCGCAGTTGCGAAGCTCGGGCCGATCGGGGCCGAGATGAAGAAACTGGTGCAGGACCCGGTCTATATCGACGGCGTGCTGGCCGACGGCTCTCAGCGCGCGCAGGTTATCGCCGCCGAGACCATGAAGGCGGTCAAGGACATCGTCGGCCTCGTCCGGCGCTAAGGCTGGTTCGTCTCCCGGGCGCAGCGCGGCATGTCATGACGCGCTGCAGACCCGGGACCGTCAAAAACTCCGAGCCCGCTACGGCCCCGGCTCAGCGGTGCACCGCATCTGGGGCACGCCCCACATTCCCGCTTTGCTCGTCTTGTGGCCCCCGCTCCGGCCGTGCCACCATTCCCCTATCAGGCTAGCCGAGACGGCAGCGGGGGCGACGATGCCGAGCAAGCGCCGCAGCTACGAGGCCGGACATAAGCGCAAATACCTCGTCGTCGTCGACGATACCGAGGAATGCGATCGTGCCGTCTTTTGGGCGGCCAAGCGTGCCGGCCGCACCAAATCGCAGATCGTGATGCTGCGCGTGATCGATCCGGGCGACCGCAACCAGCAATGGCTGGGCGTCGCCGACATCATGGCGGCCGAGCAGATGGAGGCGGCGAATGCCGCCCTCGACAAGTTCGACGCGCGCATCCGGGAAATCGCCGATTTCACCCCCGAGCGGGCGATTCGCGAGGGCGATATCACCGAGGAAATCTTCAAGCTGATCGATGAGGATGCCGATATCGGCATCCTGGTGCTGGCGGCGGCCATCTCCAAAGACGGGCCCGGTCCGTTGATCACAAGCCTCGCCAAGACCGCCGGAACGTTCCCGATTCCCCTCGCCATCGTGCCCGGCCACCTGAACGACGCCGATTTGGAGGCGATGGCGTGACGGTGCCGGTCATTCCGGGGCGCGAGCGCAGCGAGCGAACCCGGAATCCAGCACAAATCTCAGAATTCGCCTCTGGATTCCGGGTTCGCGCCTTCGGCGCGCCCCGGAATGACGGCCATTGGGTCGGTTGACCCCGATCAAGCGAAGCGCCATCTATTCAGGATATCCCCCTGCCATCCACGGGCCTTGAACCCGCAAGGAGCGCTTAAAATGTTCATCCAGACCGAAGCGACGCCGAACCCGGCGACGCTGAAATTCCTTCCCGGACGGGCCGTCCTCGAGACCGGCACGCTCGACATGGCGACCCGCGAGGCCGCCGCGCAATCGCCGCTGGCAGAGCGCCTGTTCGACATTCCCAACGTGAGCGGCGTTTTCTTCGGCTCCGACTTTATCTCGGTGACCAAGGCCGACGGCGAATGGCAGCAGATGAAGCCGGCGATCCTCGGCGCGATCATGGAACATTACATGTCGGGCGCGCCGCTGCTGGCAGAGACGGACGCCTCCGCGCCCGCCAGCGACGAGTTCTTCGACGAGGCCGACGAGGAGACCGTCACCATCATCAAGGACCTGATCGAGACGCGCGTGCGCCCCGCGGTGGCCGGCGACGGCGGCGACATCACCTTCAAGGGCTACAAGGAAGGTGTCGTGTTCCTGCACATGAAGGGTGCCTGCTCGGGCTGCCCTTCCTCGACCGCGACGCTCAAGCACGGCATCCAGAACCTGTTGAAGCACTTCGTGCCCGAAGTGACGGAAGTCCGGCCGGTTTAGACTTCGGCCGAGACCACAAGCACTGCGTCATGCCCGGCCCTGTGCCGGGCATCCACGTCTTAAGCCACAAGAAAGGCGTGGATGGCCGGGACAAGCCCGGCCATGACGGTGATAGGTTCGTGCCTCTGGTTTGAGGCCATCGACGTCATGCGCATCTTCGCCATCGATACCGCCATCGAGGCCTGCTCGGCCGCCGTGCTCGATACCGAGCGCGGCGCGATCCTGGCGCGCGAATCGTTGCCGATGGCGCGCGGCCACGCCGAAGCGCTGATGCCGCTGATCAAGCGGGTGCTCGATCGCGCTGCGCTCGACATCGGGTCCTACGATCGCATCGCCGTCACCACCGGACCGGGCAGCTTCACCGGCCTGCGCGTCGGCATCGCCGCCGCGCGCGGCATCGGGCTCGCCGCCGGCAAGCCGGTGGTCGGCCTCTCGACGCTGGCAGCCTTCGCCGCGCCGTTCATTGCCGCCGACGACACAAAGCCGGTCGTGGCGGTGATCGACGCGCGGCATGAGCATGTCTACCTGCAAGTCTTCGGCCCCGGCGGCCACACGCTGGTTGCGCCACGCGTCGCGCCGATCGCCGAAGCAATCCACGCAGCCGCCAACAGCGGCGCGCCGCGCCTTGTCGGCACCGCCGCCAAGACGCTCGCCATGGCTTGGCCCGCGCACGAGCGCCCGCCGAGCGTTGTCCAGCAGCAACCGGCGCCCGACATCGACTGGGTGGCGCGGCTCGGCGCCGCGGCGCTCGACACCGGCGCGCCGCCGAAGCCACTTTATCTCCGCGCGCCCGACGCACAGCCGCAGGACGCGGCGCAACTGGCGCGCCGATGATCGGTTTCATCAGCACCTTGTTCGCGCGCGGCGAACCGGCCGTGTCGGACGCAACGGCACGCGACGCCGCCGCGATTGCCGCACTGCATGCGGCGTCGTTCCGCCGCGGCTGGAGCGAGCAGGAAGTGGAAACGTTGCTGCTTGATCGCGCGGTGATTGGGCATCGCGTCACCATCGCGAACAAGGTCACCGGCTTCATCATGTCGCGCAAAGCCGCCGACGAAGCGGAAATCCTGTCTGTCGCGGTGAATGCGCGCCAGCGCGGACGCGGGCTCGCGCGCAACCTGCTGACTCTGCATCTGCGGCGGCTGGCGGGCCTGGGCGCGCGCACGGTGTTTCTCGAGGTCGACGAAAACAACGCGCCGGCTCTGCGGCTCTATGACCGCGCGGGCTTTCGCGAGGTCGGCCGCCGCCCCAACTATTATCCCGCCGCCGGCAGGAAAACCGCCACGGCGCTGGTGCTGCGGCGCGACCTCACATAGACACGACGCGGCCCCGATATGGTACAAGGAGCGGGGTTGCAGGAAGCCGGAACGCAATGGTCACGACACCAGTCAAACACGCCGAAAGACGAAATATCGAAGCCCTCTGTGCTGCAAAGGGCATGCGCATGACCGAGCAGCGGCGCATCATCGCGCGCGTGCTGGCGGGCTCCGACGATCATCCCGATGTGGAAGAGCTGTACCGCCGCTGCGTGAAGGTGGACGACCGCATCTCCATCTCGACGGTGTACCGCACGGTGCGCCTGTTCGAGGATGCCGGCATCATCGAGCGGCACGATTTCCGTGAGGGCCGCGCCCGGTATGAGACGAGCCCGGAGTCGCATCACGATCACCTGATCAACTTGCGCAACGGCGAAGTGATCGAATTCCAGTCGGAAGAGATCGAGCGGCTCCAGGCCGAGGTCGCCCGGCGTCTCGGATACAAGCTCGTCGACCACCGGCTCGAGCTCTACGCGGTCCCGCTGAGCGACGACAAAAAATAAAAGACGCGCAGCATGTCTCGCCGGAATCGGCCCACACTCCGCTCGTTCCCGCGCAAGCGGGATCCGCTGCGAAGACTTCGATCCGTCATCCTGAGGTGCGAGCCCGAAGGGCGAGCCTCGAAGGATGAACGGCCCCTGAACCGCCACTTGCTGCGGCGCCGTGGCCGTCGCCCTTCGAGGCTCGCGACCCATGGTCGCTCGCACCTCAGGGTGACGGGACACAGGCGGTCCCCGCTGCAATCGATCACGGCCTAGATTCATGGCACGCGCGTTGTTCATCGCGGTCTTCTTCGTCACGATGACGCCGCTGCTGATCTCCATCCAATGGGTGCTCGGCAAACTCGGCCTGCCCGGCTGGGGCTTCATCTGCTCGAATTATTATCGCGTGCTGGCGCGGCTGCTGCGCATAAAGGTGCGCGTTGTCGGAACGCCGCCGCGCGACCGCGCCGTGCTGTTCGTGTCCAATCATGTGTCATGGGCGGATATCGTGGTGATCGGCTCGATCGCGCCAGTCGCCTTCGTCGCCAAAAGCGAAGTTGCAAGCTGGCCGCTGGTCGGCATCACCGCAAAGATTCAGCGCACGGTCTTCGTCGACCGCAAGCGGCGGCATCAGGCGACCGAGGCGGTTGCGCAGATCGTCGATCGCCTGAAGCGCGGAACCTCGGTGGTGCTGTTCGCCGAAGGCACCTCAAGCGATGGCAACCGCGTGCTGCCGTTCCGCTCGGCACTGCTCGGCGCGGTGGACGAAGCGGCGGAGCACGCCGGGGCGGCTGAGCCGATCCTCATCCAGCCGATGTCGATCTGCTACACGGCCCAGCACGGCATGCCGATGAGCCGGCAGCAGCGGCCGTTGGTCGCCTGGTATGGCGACCTCGATTTCGTTCCGCACATCAAGGCGCTGATCCAGCAGGGCGTGATCGACGCCGTGGTCACCTATGGGGAGCCGGTTGCAGCCGATGCGAGCCTCGACCGCAAGACCATGACCAAGCGGTTGGAAGCCGCCGTGCGGCGCTTGATGGCGGGGGCCCTGCGCGGCCGCACCCTGGCGGCCGAAAAGGCCTGAGCGGCGTATCTTTTTGGGCCGAAAGGCGCTATCACGGCCCGGTTCGCCACGGCCGCTCGTCCTGGCTATCCATGCTCTTGATATCGCTGCCGAATTCAAGACGTGGGGGCCCGACCGGGTGGCGGGCATGACGACTGAGAAGCATGAGCAAAGCCCGCAAGGTCCACGTCAAATCGTTCGGCTGCCAGATGAACGTCTACGATTCGCATCGTATGGCGGACACGCTGGCGCCCGCGGGTTTCACCGAAACCGCCCGGCCGGAAGACGCCGATCTCGTCATCCTCAACACCTGCCACATCCGCGAGAAGGCATCGGACAAGGTCTACTCCGAGATCGGCCGCATCCGCGTCATGAAGGAAGAGGCCGCCGCGCAGGGTCGACAGGTTCTGATCGCCGTCGCGGGATGCCTGGCGCAGGCGGAGGGCCAGGAGATCATGCGCCGGGCCGGCGCGGTGGATCTCGTGGTCGGCTCGCAGAACTATCACCGCCTGCCCGAGATGATCGCGCGCGCCGATGCGGGCGAGAGGATCGTCGACACTGAATTTCCGGTCGAAGACAAGTTCGATGCGCTCGCCGCGCCCGCGCGCGAAACGATCCGCCTGCGCGGCGTCGCCGCCTTCGTCACCGTGCAGGAAGGCTGCGACAAGTTCTGCACCTTCTGCGTGGTGCCCTATACCCGAGGCGTCGAAATCTCACGCCCCGTCATGAAGGTTGTCGCCGAGGTGGAGCGGCTCGCCGCCGCCGGCGTGCGCGAGGTGACGCTGATCGGGCAGAACGTGAATGCCTATCATGGGCTCGACGCGAACGGCGCGCCGGCGTCGCTGGGCAAATTGCTGCGGCGGCTGGCCGATGTCCCGGGCATCGCGCGCCTGCGCTACACCACCAGCCATCCCAACGACATGGATGACGACCTGATCGCCGCGCATGCCGAACTTCCGGCGCTGATGCCCTATGTGCACCTGCCGGTTCAATCCGGCTCTAACCGCGTGCTCGCGGCGATGAACCGCAAGCACACGCGCGCGCACTATCTCGACGTGATCGCGCGCCTGCGCGCGGCGCGGGGCGACCTCGCCTTCACCTCCGATTTCATCGTCGGCTTTCCCGGCGAAACGGAGGAGGATTTCCGCGACACGCTGACGCTGGTCGAGCAGGTCGGCTTCGCCGGCGCCTATACTTTCGCCTATTCCCCGCGCCCCGGCACGCCGGCCGCACAACTGGACAACCAAATCTCCGATGCGGAGAAATCCGAGCGGTTGCAACGGCTCCAGGCCCTGATCACCCGCCTTTGGCATGGATTCAACGCCAGTTTCGCCGGGAAAACCCTCGACGTACTTCTGGAAAAGCCGGGCAAGCTCCCTGGGCAACTGGTCGGCAAGTCCCCATATTTGCAGGCGGTACAGGTCATGGCGCCGCAGTCTTTGATCGGGACGGTGGCGCCGGTGACCATTACGCAGATTGGGACCAATACCCTGTTCGGCACGATTGCCGGAGCCGTCGGGGCGCCGGTCCTTGCCGCCGCTGGAGCCTAGAACGACCTTTGCGCACAACGGATCCCGTGATCCCGTCCGCCGCCGCCTCGGAAGAGACGGCCACAACGCAGGTCGTGCTTGCCTTCGAAGACAACAAGCTCGCCTCCATCCTCTTCGGCCAATACGGACAGAACCTGGCGCTGATCGAGCGCCGGCTCGGCGTGACCGTGGACTCACGCGGCAACCACGTGACGCTGGAAGGCTCGCGCGCGGCCTGCGAACAGGCGCGGCGCGTGCTCGAAGGCCTCTACGAGCAGACCAAGCGCGGGCGCGATCTGTCGCAAGGCGATGTCGAAGGCGCCATCCGCCACGCCATCGCGCAGGGTTCCCTGTTCGATTTTGACCCGGCGACGACTCGCTCCGGCTTCGAGGAAATCAACCTGCGCAAGCGCCCGGTGCGGGCCCGCACCGCCGCGCAGGACGCCTATATCCGCGCGCTCAAGCGTCATCACCTGGTGTTCGGCACCGGCCCCGCCGGCACCGGCAAGACCTGGCTCGCGGTCGCGCAAGCCGTGCAGATGTTCGAGCGCAAGGAAGTCGACCGCATCATCCTGTCGCGGCCGGCGGTGGAAGCGGGCGAAAGGCTGGGCTTCCTGCCCGGCGATATGCGCGAGAAGGTCGATCCATATCTGCGACCGATCTATGACGCGCTTTATGATCTGATGGATGCGCGCATCGTCGAACGCGCGCTGCAAGGCGGCGAGATCGAGATCGCGCCGCTCGCCTTCATGCGCGGACGCACGCTGGCAAACGCCGCCGTCATCCTCGACGAAGCGCAAAACACCACATCGATGCAGATGAAGATGTTCTTGACCCGCCTGGGTGAGAACAGCCGCATGATCGTCACCGGCGATCCGAGCCAGGTCGACCTGCCGAACGGGCAGACGTCGGGGCTCGCCGAAGCGGTGAAGCTGCTCGACGGCGTCGAGGGCATCGGCCATGTCGCCTTCTCACATGAAGACGTCATCCGCCATGAACTGGTGGCACGCATCGTGGCGGCCTATGACCGCGTCACACCCAAACGCGACAGCAAGGGGCGCGAGGGCCAGGAATGAGTGCGCCGCAGAGACGGCGCGCCGCCGCGCCCTCGGTCGATATCCAGGTTCAATCGCCGTTGTGGGATTCCGAGCCGGCAGCCGAGGAGACCGTGCGCGAGGCCATCGCCGCCGCCGCCAAGCGGGTTCCGGCCGCGGGCGAAGTGAGCGTCGCGCTCACGGACGACGCCGCGATCCGGACCCTCAACCGCGACTGGCGCGGCTTCGACAAACCCACGAATGTGCTGTCATTCCCCGCCTCAGCGCCGAAAATCAAAGGATTTCCGGTACTTCTGGGTGACATCATCATCGCTTATGAAACTCTGGCGCGTGAGGCCGGCGAGGAGGACAAGCCGGTGCTCCATCATCTCGCCCATCTCGCCGTGCATGGTTATCTGCACCTCTTAGGCTACGATCATCAGACTGATTCTGAGGCCAACGCCATGGAAGGGCTCGAGCGGGAGATCCTGAACGTTCTGCGCATCGCCGATCCCTACCGTGATCCTGCGCAGGGCGACGCCTGACTGCCATGCCCGACAGCGACCCAACCAGTTCCAACTCCTCGAGCGCTCCGTACGAGCCGCGCCATCTGCCCGTGCCGGTGCCGCCGCCGCGCGAAAATGGCGAGAACTGGTTCACGCGCGCAGTCCGTACTTTGTTCGGCTGGAAGCCGAGCAGCATCCGCGCTGACCTTAAGGACGTGCTCGATGCCATGACGCCCGGCGAATCCGGCTTCTCGCCAGAAGAAAGCCGGATGCTCAAGAACATTCTCGGCCTGCGTGAGCGGCGCGTCGGCGATGTGATGATTCCGCGCGCCGACATCATCGACGTGCAGCAGGACATCCAGCTCGGGGAACTGGTGCGCGTCTTCGAACGCGCCGGACATTCGCGGCTCGTCGTCTTTAACGACACGCTCGACGATCCGATCGGCATGGTGCACATCCGCGACCTGATCGCGTTTATGACTGCGCGCGCGGCGGTCGATCCAGAAAAGAACGCCAAGCGTAAGAAGCCGCTACCGGCGGGACTCGACTTCAAGGCGATCAACCTCGCCACGCCATTGTCGGCGACGAAGATCGTGCGCGAAATCCTCTTCGTGCCGCCGTCGATGCGGGTGATCGACCTGCTCGCGCGCATGCAGGCGACGCGCATTCATCTGGCGCTGGTGGTCGATGAATATGGCGGCACCGACGGCTTGATCTCGATCGAGGACATCGTCGAGCAGATTGTCGGCGAAATTGCCGACGAGCACGACGAGGATGAGAAGGCCGATGTCGTGCGTCAGTCCGACGGCTCTTATGTGGCTGACGCGCGCGCCAACCTCGAGGACGTGGTGGGGATCGTCGGCCACGACTTCGAACTGGGCGAAGCGGCGGACGAGGTCGATACGCTTGGCGGCTATCTGGTCACTCGCGCCGGGCGCCTGCCGCTGCGCGGCGAATTGATTCCCGGGCCGGGCCTGTTCGAATTCGAGGTGCTGGACGCAGATCCGCGCCGCATCAAGCGCGTGCGCATCACGCGGCTGAAGGAAAAACGCGAACGCGCGCGCGAGCCGCGCCGCCGCGGGGAGCCGGACGCGGTGCTCGCCGGTACTACGCCCCCGACGTTGAACATCGACGAGACCGCCGGATCGCCCGGCACGCCTCCCCAGACACAGAGCCCGTGACCCTTACCCGCCTCGCCACATCGGCTGCGCACGCGGTCGTGCTTGCTTACGGCTGGCGACGCGCCGGCATCGCCTTCATTGCCGGCGCGGCCTCGGCACTGGCGCTGGCGCCGGTGAACGCCTGGCCAATCCTGTTCCTGACCTTTCCCGTCCTGATCTGGCTGGTGGATGGCTCGACCGCCGGACGTTGGAACGGCGTCTGGTCGGCGGCCATTGCCGGCTGGTGTTTCGGCTTCGGCTATTTTCTCTGCGGGCTTTATTGGGTCGGCTACGCCTTCCTCGTCGATGCCAAGACCTTCGGCTGGCTGCTGCCGGTCGCGGTGGGCGGACTGCCGGCCTATCTCGCGATCTATACCGGGCTTGGGCTCGCCGCGGCGCGGCTGATCTGGGTCCGCGGCGCAGAGCGCATTCTCGCGCTTGCCGCGATGCTGACGATCGCCGAATGGCTGCGCGGCCATCTGCTCAGCGGCTTTCCCTGGAACACCTTCGGCTATGCCCTCACCTCGCCGCTGGTGCTCGCACAAAGCGTGTCACTGGTCGGAATTTGGGGGCTGACGTTTTTCGCCATCGCGATCTTCGCCAGCCCAGCCGTGCTCGCCGACGAGAAGATGGATACGCCGCGCCCCTATCGCGTGCCGATCGCGGCGCTCCTGGTGCTCCTGGCCTTCACCGCCTATGGCGCCGCGCGGCTGTGGATGCACCCGACGACTTACGTCGATGGCGTGATGCTGCGCGTCATGCAGCCGGATCTGCCGCAGGACGCCAAGTTCAACTACTCGGCCAAAGACGAGGTGATGGCGCGCTATCTGCGCCTTTCCGGCCGCTCCACGGAGCCGGACTCACAAGGCCTGAGCAAGGTCACGCATCTGATCTGGCCGGAGGCGGCGTTCCCCTTTTTCCTGACGCGCGAGCCTGATGCGCTGGCGCAGATCGCATCGCTGCTCAAGCCGAAGACCGAGCTGATCACGGGCGCGGTGCGCGCCGCGCCGACGCCGGACGGCGAGCGGGTCACGAGCGCTTACAATTCGGTCTACGTGATCGACGCCGACGGCTCGATCCGCGGCATCTACGACAAAGTCCATTTGGTGCCGTTTGGCGAATACCTGCCATTCCAGAGCTTCCTGGAACGATTGGGCCTGATGCAGCTCACGAAGGTCGCAGGTGGATTTTTATCCGGCGACCACCGCCGCGCGATGGATGTTGCCGGCGCGCCCAAGATGCTGCCGCTCATCTGCTACGAGGCAATCTTTCCGGGCAGCGCCGTCCCGCCGGGCGAGAGACCCGGCTGGATCGTGAACGTCACCAATGACGGCTGGTTCGGGATGAGCTCCGGGCCTTATCAGCACTTTGCGCAGGCACGCGCGACGGCGATCGCCGAAGGCCTGCCGCTGGTTCGCGCAGCGAATACTGGCATCTCGGCGGTCATCGATCCGGTCGGACGCACCATCAATTCACTACCGCTCGGCGCCGAAGGCGTGTTCGACTCGCGGCTCCCCCATGCACTCGGACCTACCATATATGTGAATTTTGGGGGGCACGCCTTGATTCTATCATTGGTAGTAAGTCTATTTTTCGTCGCCCGACGGCGATTGCGAGCATAGATTGCATCAGGCGCCCGCGCGGACTTAAGTTCCTGTGCCTACTGGCGAAAACGATCTGAATTAACAGGTTATTTTGGGGTATTCGAACATGCGAAAACGACAGAAAATACGGCCCAAATTTCATTTTTCGGTGAGGTTGTTACCCGTAAGAGCGCATTTCTCCGATTGCAAGCGAACCGTCATTTGTGACATTACGCGTATCAATGACGGCATAGGAGATATTTATGGCTAAGAAGGCCCCCAACCCAATCGATAAACACGTAGGTTCGCGTGTGCGCATGCGCCGCATGATGCTGGGCATGAGCCAGGAGAAGCTTGGCGACGCCCTTGGCCTCACCTTCCAGCAAGTTCAGAAATACGAAAAAGGCACCAACCGCATCGGCGCCAGCCGGTTGCAGCAAATCGCGCACATCCTGCAAGTGCCGGTTTCCTTCTTCTTCGAAGGGGCGCCGCACGCTCCGGGCGGTCCGCCCACCGGCATGGCCGAAGCGCCGTCGCCCGCATATGTCTCCGACTTTCTAGCGACTTCCGACGGACTGTCGCTGACCAAGTCGTTCATGCGGATCAAGAACAGCAAGCTCCGCCGCCGCATCGTGGACTTGGTGGAACAAATCGCGGGCGAAGATTGAACGACTAAAGTTCACCTCCCATCCGCGGCGAGGCCACTGCCCACTATTGCCCGCACCTTGACCTCGCCTGCGGTCGCTGCAAGAAACACCACCCGAACGTCACACCGCGCGGGAAAGCCGCGACACGGGAGGGAGTTTCAGGTGGCTCATACGAACTTCTTGTTTACGAGCGAGTCCGTTTCCGAAGGTCATCCGGATAAGGTCTGCGATCAGATTTCCGATGCGGTGCTCGACGCGTTCCTCGAGAACGACATCAAGCTCGGCATCGCCGACGACAGCCAGGTGAACACCCGGCTTGGCTGCGAGACGCTCTCGACAACCAACAAGATCGTCATCGCCGGCGAAGGCCGCGGCCAGGCGCCGCTGTTCCGCAAGCACGGTGACAAGGCTGTCGTCGATCGCGAGTTGATCACGCAGATCGCGCGCGATGTCGTCAAAGACATCGGCTACGATCAGGACGGCTTCTCCTATTACGGCGCCGACGTCGAAGTGCTGCTGCACGGCCAGTCGCCCGACATCGCCATGGGCGTGAACGCCAAGAAGAAAAAAGGCGGCGAGGAAGAAGGCGCCGGCGATCAGGGCATGATGTTCGGCTTCGCCTGCAACGAGAGCGAAGTCTACGAGAAGAACTCGTTCATGCCGGCGCCGATCTATTTCGCGCACAAGATCCTGAAGGTTCTCTCCGACAAGCGCCGTTCCGGCCAGCTCTTCGACCTGCAGCCCGACGCCAAAAGCCAGGTGACGATCAAATACGCCGACGGCACGCCGGTCGGCTGCACCAAGGTCGTCGTGTCCACCCAGCACAACGCCCAGAGCCGCAACGGCAAGAAGTACACGCCCGGCCTGATCAAAGAAATGATCGAGGACTCGGTTGAATCGGCGCTGCCGAAGGGCTGGATGCCCGAGCGGCCGTCCGACTTCCTTGTGAATCCGACCGGCAACTTCGTGATCGGCGGTCCGGATGGCGACTGCGGCCTCACCGGCCGCAAGATCATCGTCGACACCTACGGCGGTTATGCCCCGCACGGCGGCGGCGCCTTCTCCGGCAAGGACCCGACCAAGGTGGACCGTTCGGCCGCCTACGCCGCGCGCTACCTCGCCAAGAACGTGGTCGCCGCCGGCATCGCCGACAAGTGCACCATCCAGGTCGCCTACGCCATCGGCGTCGCTGACCCGATGTCGGTGCTGGTCGACACGCACGGCACCGGCAAGGTCGACGAGAAGAAGCTCGAGAAAATTCTTCCCGAACTGTTCCGCCTGACGCCGACCAACATCCGCCGTACGCTCAAGCTGAACCGGCCGATCTACCGCCGCACAGCCGCTTACGGCCACTTCGGCCGCGCGCCGGACAAGGACGGCGGCTTCTCCTGGGAGAGGACCGACCTCGCCGCCGCCATCAAGAGCGCGGTGAAATAAGCACCGCGTTTTCGGTCGAACGATTCAGCACTAAGCTTGTCATGGCCGGCCCTTGTGCCGGCCATCTCGCTTAGGGACGCACCACATTGCCAGACAAATCGGGATCACCGGGTCACGCCGCTTCGCGGCGGCCCGGTGATGACAAAGAGGGGTCGGAGCGCGCCTTCTTCGGCCGGCGCAAAGGCCACGCGCTCAAGCCGCGCCAGGCGGCGCTGTTCGACACGCTGCTGCCGCGGCTAGGGCTCGATCTCGCCAAGCCGGCGCCCGCGGATTTGTGCACGCTGTTTCCACGCGCCGTCGATGAGGTGCGGCTGGAGATTGGTTTCGGCGGCGCCGAGCACCTGATTGCTCAGGCGCAGGCGCATCCGAACGTCGGCTTCATCGGCACGGATGCTTTCCTCAACGGCGTGGCCAAGGCGCTGGTGGCGATCGACGCGCACAAGCTCGACAACGTTCTGCTCTATTTCGGCGATGCCAGCGCATTGCTCGACTGGCTTCCGTCGAGCGCACTCGCGCGTATCGACCTGCTCTATCCCGATCCCTGGCCGAAGCGGCGGCATTGGAAGCGGCGGTTCGTGCAGGACGAGAGCCTGAAGCGCCTCGCGCGGATTCTCACAAGCGCCGGCGAGTTCCGCTTCGCCACCGACATCGCCAGTTATGCCGACTACGTACTGATGCGCATTTTGCGCTCGGCGGATTTTATCTGGACCGCCGAATGCGCCGACGATTGGCGCAAGCCTTGGGACGGCTTCGTCCGCACGCGCTACGAAGCGAAGGCGATTCGCGAAGGCCGCACGCCGGCGTATTTTATTTTTCGGAAGACGTAGGCTGTCGCATCACCGGCCGCTCGTCCCCGCGGACGCGGGGACCCAGTCTTTGCAATCCGGCTCCGAGATTCGCGATCCTGGATTCCCGCTTTCGCGGGAATGAGCGGAGTTTGGGGCAAGCTCCGTATAGATCGACGAAGCGTGTCGCTACTCCCCCGTACCCTGGCGCACCTGCCAGAAGCGCACGACGCGCTGCGCCGTGGCCGCCGTGAGCCGCTCGAAGTTCTCGAACGCCGCATCGAGCGCCTGGCTCGACGGCTTGCCGCTCGTCCTTGCGTTCATCACAGCGCGGACCGTCGGCCAGCCGAAGCCCACCGCACGGGCAAGAATCAGTACCGGATCGGCGCGTTCGCCGTTCATCAGCCGGTCCACCACCTCGACCGGCACGGCGCAGAGCGTGGCCAGCCCCGCGATCGTCTCCTCGTAACGCCCGGACGTGGCGTATTCGGCGATGTCCGCCTCGGTGAGCTTGCGCTCCTTGTGCAGCGCGCGCACCGTCGCCAGCGCCGCAGCGTAGTTGCGCGGCGCGGCCTTGGCCGCAACCTCATCGGTCACCTTGGCGAGAACTTTGCGAATCTCGGCCTGCGTTTCCGGCTTGGCCTGAGCCAGAAGCCGCTTCTGCACGACATCGCTCGCCTGCATCAGGAGCTGGCGGAACAGGCGCGGCGGAATGTCGGTGCGCATGCCGACCCTCTCCGCAAGCACGCCGTCCTGCTCGGCGCGCTGTACCAGCGTGGAGAAGGCATGATCCGACAGGCGCGCATTGTGATTGGTGGCGATCGAACGCACCACCTCGCGGTCGCCGCGCGACACGAGAATGTCGGACAGCGCCTCGTTGAGGCCCGCGCGCGTCGACAGCGCCAAGAGATGCGCCTGGCTCTTGGTCTCCGCGATGTACATAAGATCGGGATCGGAAATCGGTGCCTGCTGAAGCACCGGCCCGGCGACGGTGATGTCGTCGTTCTGCGCGAGCTTGTTGACCACGCCCGGCGGCGCATTGGGGACCGGCGCGATGCGGCGCGCGAGCTCCGCCAGCGCTTTCGCCTCGATCTCTTCGATCAGGCAGCCGATGACATCGTCGAACAAGGCGACGTGGTCGTCGTTGAAGTGAGCGGCGCTATCGAGGAAAAGAGTTGTGATCCGGCGCAGCGTCTCGGCGCGTTTTTCGGCCGATCCATGCTGCACGACATCTTCCAACTCCGGAAGCAGCGACGCAGGAGCACCCATACGCAAAACTCACAAAAAACGCCCGTGGAACCCGCGGGTCGGCAGGCTTTACCCAAATTTAAGGGCGATTTCTGAAGGAAGGGTTAGCCGGGACAATCTGCGTCACCCTTGCAAAAGGGGCGGATTTCGCTATATTTCAATCTGTTACTAAGACGCCCTCATAACCGAACGGGTTTTGAGAGTGGGTCCCCCGGGGCCCGCTCTTTTTTGTTACAGAAATGGCCGGTAGCGAAGTAGGACGGCAGGACGCGGCCTTGGCCGCGACAAGCGAGACCGAACCGCGGCTCATCATTGAGCCGGGGCTGCCTGCCCGAGTCGCCACCATCGTCGAGCCGGTGCTGGAACAACTCGGCTACCGTCTGGTGCGCGTGCGCGTATCGGGTTCCGAAGGCTGCACCGTGCAGATCATGGCGGAGCGGCCCGACGGCAGCATGACGGTGGAAGATTGCGAGGCGGTGTCGCGCGCGCTTTCGCCGGTGCTCGATGTGGCCGACCCGATCGACAAGGCGTACCGGCTGGAGATTTCCTCTCCGGGCATCGACCGGCCGCTGGTCCGCAAGTCCGACTTCGACCGCTATGCCGGCCATCTGGTCCGGATCGAAATGGAAGTCCCGGTCAACGGCCGCAAGCGGTTCCGCGGCGAGCTTTCCGGAACCGAGGGCGACACCGCGCGCCTGCATCGCGACGATGCGCGCGAGGGTGAAGATCCTGACGTGCAACTGCCGATCGGCGACATGAGCGAAGCAAAGCTGGTGCTCACCGACGAACTGGTGACCGAGGCGTTGCGGCGCGAGAAGGCCGCCAAGCGCGAAGCGCGCGCGGCGAAACGGGAAGAACGACGCGAAGAGAGACATTCACGGCATCGGCCGCAAAGGCCTGCCGACAGAGGAGGAGAATGAGCTATGGCTGTTAGCGCCAACAGGCTCGAACTGCTGCAAATTGCCGACGCGGTAGCCCGCGAAAAGTCGATTGACCGCAGCATTGTCATCACCGCGATGGAAGACGCCATCGCCAAAGCGGCACGCTCGCGCTACGGCGCGGAGACCGATGTGCACGCCGAGATCGAGCCGAAGACCGGCGATCTGCGCCTCACGCGCCATATGCTGGTGGTCGAGGCGGTCGAGAACTCATCCAACCAGATCACGCTGGAAGACGCGCGCAAGCGCCATCCCGCCGCGCAGGTCGGTGACACCATCGCCGATCCGCTGCCGCCGCTGGAATATGGCCGCATCGCCGCCCAGTCCGCGAAGCAGGTGATCGTGCAGAAGGTGCGCGAAGCCGAGCGCGACCGGCAATATGCCGAGTACAAGGACCGCATCGGCGACATCGTCAACGGCGTGGTCAAGCGCGTGGAATACGGCAACGTGGTGGTCGATCTCGGCCGCGGCGAGGCGATCGTGCGGCGCGACGAATTGCTGCCGCGCGAGGTATTCCGCAACGGCGACCGCATCCGCGCCTTTATCTACGACGTGCGCCGCGAACCGCGCGGGCCGCAGATTTTCCTCTCGCGCACGCATCCGCAATTCACCGCCAAGCTGTTCGCGCAGGAAGTGCCGGAAATCTACGACGGTATCGTCGAGGTGAAAGCGGTCGCCCGCGACCCCGGCTCGCGCGCCAAGATCGCGGTGATCTCGCGCGATTCATCGGTCGATCCGGTCGGCGCCTGCGTCGGCATGCGCGGCTCGCGCGTGCAGGCGGTGGTGACCGAATTGCAGGGCGAGAAGATCGACATCATCCCGTGGTCGCCCGATATCGCCACCTTCGTGGTGAACGCGCTGGCGCCGGCGGAAGTCGCCAAGGTGGTGCTCGACGAGGACAAAGAGCGCATCGAAGTCGTGGTTCCGGACCAGCAGCTGTCGCTGGCGATCGGCCGCCGCGGCCAGAACGTGCGGCTTGCCTCGCAGCTCACCGGCTGGGACATCGATATTTTGACCGAGCAGGAAGAATCCGAGCGCCGTCAGGCCGAGTTCGAGAACCGGACCAAGATTTTCGTCGAAGCGCTCAATCTCGACGAGGTGGTCGGCCAGCTGCTCGCCGCCGAAGGCTTCGGCTCGATCGAAGAACTGGCGATGGTGGACCAGAAGGAAATCGCCAGCATCGAAGGCTTCGACGAGGACACCGCGCGTGAGCTGCAAGAGCGCGCGCAGGAATACATCGCCGCGCAGGAAGCCGAGCTCGACGCCAAGCGCAAGGAGCTGGGCGTGGAAGACGCGGTCAAGGACGTGCCCGGTGTCACCACCAAGATGCTGGTCGCCCTCGGCGAAAACGGGGTGAAGACGGTGGAAGACCTCGCCGGCTGCGCCACCGACGATCTCACCGGCTGGACCGAGCGCAAGGACGGCGAATCCAAGCACGAGCCGGGCTTTTTCGAAGGCATGGAGATCTCGCGTGAGGATGCCGAGGCGCTGATCATGCAAGCGCGCCTGAAGGCCGGCTGGATCACCGAGGCCGAGCTCAATCCGCCGGCGGCGGAAGCGGCGGCCGAGACCGCGCAGGCTGACGCGTAACCTCGAGGAGAATGGATGCTGGCGGTCGCGCAGGACGTGACAACGCAGGAGGCGGAGCTTGACCGCGGGGCGACCAGTGTCGCCCCCGGCACGGTGCGCACCTGCGCCGCCACGCGCGACCAGAAGCCGGTATCGGAGATGATCCGCTTCGTGGTGGGCCCCGCCGGGGAGGCGGTTCCCGACGTGAAGCGCAAGCTGCCGGGACGGGGTCTATGGCTCACCGGCAGCCGGAAAGTCCTCGAGGACGCGATCAAGCGCAACGTATTCGCCCGCGGTTTCAAGCGAAACGTCAAGGTCGGCCCCGATCTCGTCGCGGAGACCGAGCGGCTCCTGGAACGCGCCGCGCTCGACGCCCTGGCGATGGCTGGCAAGGGCGGCGCTGTGGTGACGGGTGCCGCCAAAGTGGAAGCCGCGGTCGGCCGCAACGAGGCGCGGGCACTGATCCATGCCAGCGACGGCGCGACCGACGGAAAGCGCAAGCTGGACGGGCTTTTGCGCCGCAAAAGTGAAGAAAGTGACGAGGAAAACACGGGGGAAATCTCCGTGATCGGCGATTTTTCCGGCGCGCAATTGGATTTGGCATTGAACCGCCCAAATGTGGTACATGCAGCCCTGCTTGCCGGGCCCGGGAGCGAGACTTTTCTCGCCCGCGTGGCGCGCTTAGCGCACTTTCGGACCGGATATTCGCCCGACGCAATCAACGCGCATGCGCTGACGGAAGGCGCACAAGGACACAGTACGGAATGAGCGACACCAAGAACCCTGGCGAAAAGAAGCTGAGCGTCTCCGGCAGCAAGCTGACGCTCAAGCCGCGCACTGAGACGGGCGTCGTGCGCCAGAGCTTCAGCCATGGCCGCAGCAAGCAGGTTGTGGTCGAGAAGGTGAAGCGCCGCGCCGTCGGTGGACCTGGCGAGCCAGCGCCTGCGCCGGCACCGGTCGAAGCGCCGAAGAAGCCGGTCGCTGCGCCCCCGCCGAAAGCCGCAGCGCCCGCGCCGCGCCCGCATGTCGAGGCTCCGAAGCCGTCCGGCGTCGTCCTTCGCACGCTGACCGAGGAAGAACGCGCCGCGCGCGCCCATGCATTGGCCGACTCGCGCGTGCGCGAAGCCGAAGAGCGCAAGATCGCCGAGGAAGAGGCGCGCCGCAAAGCCTCGCGCGAAGTCGTCGACCAGACCGAGCGCGATGCCGCCGAAGCGCGCAAGCGCGAGGAAGACGAGCGCCGCAAACACGACGAAGAGACAAAGAAGAAGGCCGACGAAGTCGCCAAGAAGCGTTTCGGCGAAGAGGAAGCCAAGCGCACCGCGCCTGCCGCTCCCGCGCCGCGCCCTGCGCTCGAAGCCGAAGAAGAAGAACCGCCGCGCACCGCGCGCCGTGGCGCCCCCGGCCGTCCGGTGGTCGCACCGAAGGCCGCTCCGCGTCCCGGCGCCGAGAAGCAGCGCGGCCGTCTGACCGTGATTAACGCGCTCAGCGCCGACGAGGTGCGCGAGCGTTCGGTCGCCTCGTTCCGTCGCCGCACCCAACGGCTCAAGGGCCATGCCGCCAACGAGCCGAAGGAAAAGCTGGTGCGTGAAGTCACGATTCCCGACGCGATCACCATCCAGGATCTCGCCAACCGCATGACCGAGCGCGCGGTCGACGTCATTCGCCTGCTGATGAAGCAGGGGCAGATGGCGACGATCAACGACGTGATCGATGCCGATACCGCGCAGCTCATCGCCGAGGAAATGGGCCACACCGTTCGCCGCGTGTCGGAATCGGACGTGGAAGAAGGCCTGTTCGACGTCGCCGACGATCCGGCGGCGCTGGCGCCGCGCGCGCCGGTCGTGACCGTCATGGGCCACGTCGACCACGGCAAGACCTCGCTGCTCGACTCGATCCGTTCGGCCGATGTCGCCGCGGGCGAAGCCGGCGGCATCACCCAGCATATCGGCGCCTATCAGGTGACCGCGCCGTCCGGCGGCAAGGTCACCTTCATCGACACGCCCGGCCACGCCGCCTTCACGGCGATGCGTGCCCGCGGCGCCAAGGTGACCGACATCGTCGTGCTGGTCGTCGCTGCCGATGACGGCGTCATGCCGCAGACGGTGGAAGCGATCCATCACGCCAAGGCGGCGAAGGTTCCGATCATCGTCGCCATCAACAAGATCGACAAGCCCGACGCCAACCCGACCCGCGTGCGCACCGAACTGTTGCAGCACGAGATCCAGGTGGAATCGCTCGGCGGCGACGTGGTGGACGTGGAAGTGTCCGCCACCAAGAAGATGAACATCGACAAGCTGCTGGAGATGATCAATCTCCAGGCGGAAATCCTCGACCTCAAGGCCGATCCGAACCGTCCGGCCGAAGGCACGGTGATCGAGGCCAAGCTCGACCGCGGCCGCGGCCCGGTGGCGACCGTGCTGGTGCAGCGCGGCACGCTGCGCGTCGGAAATCTCGTGGTGGCCGGCGCCGAATGGGGCCGCGTGCGCGCGCTCGTCTCCGACACCGGCGAAACCATCGGCAGCGCCGGCCCCTCGATGCCGGTCGAAGTCCTTGGCTTCTCCGGCACGCCGGACGCCGGCGACCGCCTGGCGGTCGTCGAGAACGAAAGCCGCGCCCGCGAAGTCACCGACTACCGTGCGCGCCAGAAGCGCGAGAAAACCGCTGCGCGTGCCACCGGCATGCGCGGCTCGCTCGAGCAGATGATGGCGCAGGCCAAGACCGCGGGCCGCAAGGAATTCCCGCTGGTCATCAAGGCCGACGTGCAAGGTTCGCTCGAAGCCATCAACGGCGCGCTCGACAAGCTCGGCACCGACGAGGTCGCGGCCCGCGTGCTGCACGCCGGCGTCGGCGGCATTTCCGAGAGCGACGTGACGCTGGCGGAAGCCTCCGGCGTGCCGATCATCGCCTTCAACGTGCGCGCCAACAAGGAAGCGCGCGAAGCGGCGGAACGCGCCGGCATCGAAATTCGCTACTACAACATCATCTACGATCTCGTGGATGACGTGAAGAAAGCGATGTCCGGCCTGCTGCCGCCGACGCTGCGCGAGACCATGCTGGGCAATGCGCAGATCCTGGAAATCTTCAAGGTCTCCAAGGTCGGCAATATCGCCGGATGCCGCGTCACCGACGGGTCCGTCGAGCGCGGCGCCAATGTGCGCCTGATCCGCGACAACGTCGTGATCCACGAAGGCAAGCTCTCGCAGCTCAAGCGCTTCAAGGATGACGTCAAGGAAGTCAGCGCCGGCATGGAATGCGGCATGGCCTTCGAGAACTACCAGGACATGCGTCAAGGCGACGTGATCGAATGTTACCGGGTGGAGACGATTCAACGCTCGCTGTGAGTCCAAGTCTCACCCGCGCGTAGATTTCGCTTCGCCATAACACCAGCGCCGTCATGCCCCGCGAAAGCGGGGCATCCAGTACCCCGCAGTCGCCGGGACTACTGGATCGCCCGCATCCGCGGGCGATGACGACAGAGATTTGCCGATGACAAGACATAAACAATCCCGCGACAGCGGCCCGAACGCCTCGCAGCGTCAGTTGCGCGTCGGCGAACTCGTGCGCCACGCGATCGCCGAGATGCTCACGCGCGGCGATGTGCATGATCCGGTGATTGAGGGTCATCTCATCACCGTGCCGGAAGTGCGCATGAGCCCCGACCTGCGGCTCGCCACCATTTACGTGATGCCGATGGGTGGCCGCGATGCCGACCAGGTCGTCGCGGCGTTCGACCGGCACAAGAAATTCCTGCGCGCCGAGATCGCGCATCGCATCAATCTGAAATTCGCGCCCGACATCCGCTTCCGCGTCGACGACCGCTTCGCGGAGGCCGAGCGGATCGACAGGCTGTTGCGCTCTCCGCAAGTGAAGCGCGATCTGGATCATGGGGACGATGAGTAATGAGCGACGAGCGAGTCACAAACTCGGTTACCGCCCCCCTGGCGGGGGAGGTTGCCGAGCGAAGCGAGGCGGCGGGAGGGGGAGTTACTTCTCTTCCGCCGAGTTCGCCGCATAGCCCTCTCCCCGACCCTGCTCCGCAAGCGGGGGAGGCAGGCCGCGAGGCGCGGCCGAAACGCCACAGGCAGTTCAAGCGCGACAAGCGCGACGTCCATGGCTGGGTGGTGCTGGACAAGCCGGTCGGCATGACCTCGACCCATGCGGTGAGCGTCATCAAGCGCCTGTTCACGGCCAAGCGCTGCGGCCATGCCGGTACGCTCGACCCGCTGGCCTCCGGCGCGCTGCCGATCGCCATGGGCGAGGCGACCAAAACCGTCCCCTTCGTGATGGACGGCCGCAAGCTCTATCAATTCACTGTCCGCTGGGGCGAGGAGCGAGATACCGACGACGCCGAGGGCCGGGTCATCGCGCAGAGCGACCAGCGGCCGACCGCTGAGGCGATACGGGCCCATTTGCCGGCTTATATTGGGGTGATCCAGCAGGTTCCCCCGCGCTATTCGGCCATCAAAATCGAGGGCGAACGCGCCTATGACCTCGCCCGCGACGGCGAAACGGTCGAATTGCAGCCCCGTCCGGTGGAAATCACCCGTCTGGAGCTGATTGAGGCGCCCGACGCCGACCATGCGGTCCTGGAAGCCGAATGCGGCAAGGGAACCTATGTCCGCTCGCTGGCCCGCGATATGGGCCGGGCGCTCGGCTGCTTCGGCCATGTGAGCGCCCTGCGGCGGGTCGCGGTGGGCCCATTCAGCCCGGAAACCATGATTTCGCTGGCAGATTTGGAGGCTGTATGCCATAGAGCCGCAGCCGGCGAGGGCAGCCTCGCCGACGCGCTCATGCCCGTTGAGACCGCGCTGGACGACATCCCGGCGGTGGCTATCAGCAGGGCAGATGCGGGGAGGCTCGCAAGGGGCCAATCCGTTTTGTTGCGCGGACGGGACGCTCCGAATTTTCGCGGTACGGTCTCGGTCACTGTCTCGGGCCAGCTCTTGGCCCTGGCTGAACTCGACCGTGGCGAAATCGTCCCCAAGCGCGTGTTCAACCTGGCCGGCCTTGTAGGCCGTGCCGTCCGCAAGAAAGGATGACCGATGTCGATTGAAGCCGGCCGCAAGGCCGAAGTGATCAAGACGTTCGCCAAGAAGGCGGGCGATACCGGTTCGCCCGAAGTGCAAGTGGCGATCCTCTCCGAACGCATCAACAATCTCACTGAGCATTTCAAGACCCACGCCAAGGACAATCATTCCCGGCGTGGCTTGCTCAAGATGGTCGGACAGCGCCGTACTTTGCTCGATTATCTGCGCCGCACCGACGAGGCGAGCTACAAGTCTTTGATCGAGAAGCTCGGCATCCGCCGATAAATTTGTACCCGCGCGGCAGGCTGAATGCTCCGCGCGGCCGTGAAGCGTGTGCGTAAGGTACGTGTGCGCTCGTTTGATCCGGCGGCGATGGCGCCGCCGGCGACAGGCAAGAGCCGATAATGATCGGCTCCTGCACCAAGGCAAGGCTCGGAACGCCATGGCAGGATCGCAAGACGCTGTTCGCACCGCGCCCTCGTGGCCGCGCGCGACAGCGTCTTGCCGTCTTGCTCATGGCTTTCGGAGCCTTCCGAAAACCATGAGAGAAAACTAAAATGTTCGATATTCATCGAGTTGAACTCGATTGGGGTGGGCGCAAGCTCACGCTCGAAACCGGCCGTATGGCGCGTCAAGCCGACGGCGCCGTGCTCGCCACCTACGGCGAGACCACCGTCCTCGCCACCGCCGTCGCCGCCAAGCAGCCGCGCGAAGGCGTCGACTTCCTGCCGCTGACCGTCGACTATCAGGAAAAGTATTACGCGGCCGGCCGTATTCCCGGCGGCTACTTCAAGCGCGAAGGCCGTCCGACCGAAAAGGAAACGCTGGTCTCGCGGTTGATCGACCGTCCGGTCCGCCCGCTCTTCGCCGATGGCTGGCGCTGCGAAACCCAGGTCATCGTCACCACGCTGTCGCACGATCTCGAGAACGATCCCGACGTGCTGGCGATGGTCGCCGCCTCGGCGGCGCTGACGCTCTCCGGCGCGCCCTTCATGGGCCCGATCGGCGCCGCGCGCGTCGGCTTCATCAATAACGAGTACGTGCTCAACCCGCAGCTCGACGAGATGACCGAGAGCCAGCTCGACCTCGTCGTCGCCGGCACCACCGACGCGGTGCTGATGGTGGAATCGGAAGCCAAGGAGCTGTCCGAAGACATCATGCTCGGCGCCGTGATGTTCGGCCACCGGCACTTCCAGCCGGTGATCGAGGCGATCATCAAGCTCGCCGAAAAGGCCGCCAAGGAGCCGCGTGAGCTGACGCTGCCCGACAACGCCGCGCTGGAAAAGACCATCCTCGGCCTCGTCGAGAAGGACCTGCGCGCCGCCTATTCGATCCCGGTGAAGCAGGAGCGGCAGAACGCCGTCGCCGCGGCGAAAGCCAAGGTGATCGAGCACTTCTTCCCGGCCGGCGTCGAGAAGCCGGAATACGACAAGCTGCGCGTCGCCGGCGTGTTCAAGGAGCTCGAGGCCAAGATCGTGCGCTGGAATGTCCTCGACACCAGCAAGCGCATCGACGGCCGCGATCTCAGCACCGTCCGCCCGATCGTGGCGGAAGTCGGCGTGCTGCCGCGTGCGCACGGTTCGGCGCTGTTCACCCGCGGCGAGACCCAGGCGCTGGTCGTCGCCACGCTCGGCACCGCCGAGGACGAACAGTGGATCGACGCGCTGCAGGGCAGCTACAAGGAATCGTTCCTGCTGCACTACAACTTCCCGCCCTACTCGGTCGGCGAGACCGGCCGCATGGGCGGCACCAAACGTCGCGAAATCGGCCACGGCAAGCTTGCCTGGCGCGCGATTCATCCGTTGCTGCCGACCCCGGCGGAATTCCCCTACACGATCCGTCTCGTCTCCGAGATCACGGAATCGAACGGCTCCTCGTCGATGGCCACGGTGTGCGGCTCCTCGCTGGCGCTGATGGACGCGGGCGTTCCGCTGAAGCGGCCGACCGCCGGCATCGCCATGGGCCTCATCCTTGAAGACAAGCGCTTTGCCGTGCTGTCCGACATCCTCGGCGACGAGGATCATCTCGGCGACATGGACTTCAAGGTGGCCGGCACCGAAGGCGGCATCACCTCGCTGCAGATGGACATCAAGATCGCCGGCATCACCGAGGAAATCATGAAGGTCGCCCTCGCCCAGGCGAAGGACGGCCGTCTGCACATCCTCGGTGAAATGTCGAAGGCCCTCACCGCGGCCCGCGCCGAGCTCGGCGAACACGCGCCGCGCATCGAGATGTTCAAGATCCCGACCGACAAGATCCGCGAAGTGATCGGCACCGGCGGCAAGGTGATCCGCGAGATCGTCGAGAAGACCGGCGCCAAGATCAACATCGAGGACGACGGCTCGGTGAAGGTCGCCTCGGCTTCGGGCGACTCGATCAAGGCGGCGATCAACTGGATCAAGTCGATCGCCTCCGATCCGGAAGTCGGCCACATCTACGAAGGCTCGGTCGTCAAGGTGATGGACTTCGGCGCCTTCGTGAACTTCTTCGGCGCCAAGGACGGCCTGGTGCACATCAGCCAGCTCGCCGCGCACCGCGTGCAGAAGACCTCTGACGTGGTCAAGGAAGGCGACAAGGTGAAGGTGAAGCTGCTTGGCATGGACGAGCGCGGCAAAGTGCGCCTGTCGATGAAGGCGGTCGATCAGGTAACCGGCGAAGACCTGGAAAAGAAGGGCGACGGCGGCGAGCAGCAGGCAGCTGCCGGCGGCGCGGAGTAAGGCGCCCCTGTCCCGAGCGCAGCGCACCACGAGTGGTGCGCTGCAGACCCGGGACCCAGCGTTCTTTCACTTACAAACCGGGGTCCCGGATCAGCGGTGCATCGCTAAAGCGCTGCACCGCGTCCGGGACACGAGACAAACAAAGGGGTGGCCCATGCGGCCGCCCCTTTTTTTTGCTCGAGCCGTCCTTCACGCAACGACGTGCGGGTCCATGACAGAATTACAACTATTGCGAGCTTTATTTCTTTGTGTATTATTTTGGTTGTAATTCCGCCGCACCACAATCATTCCGCCACAACCATCATGAACGTCGTCACCCGCGCAGCGTTCGGCGCCACCATCCTGGCCGCCAGCACATTCGGCGCCATTGCCGCCTCCGAACACGACAATGATGTCTACTTCGCCATCAACGGGCTACAGACCTTCAATTTCGTCGAGACCGGGCACAGCATCACCAGCGGCCAGCCCTACGGCGGCACGACGGCAACCGTCAGCGACGGCAAGGGCCAGATCACTGTCTCGGCGGGGCGAAAAGGGTCGAGCAGCGTCGCCTCCTGGTTCAAGCAGCAGGTCGGCTCCGGCCAGACCTTGGTCTGCGACACCAAGGGCACCTATCCCGACGACCTCAACTTCGCCGTCGAAGGCACGCTCACCATCGGGAGCACCAGCGGCAAGACCATCACCTGCGACAACATCATCGTCGCGCAGGGCAATTTCGGCACCACCAACAACTGGTGGATGGGCGGCCCGGGCATGAAAGGCGCGCACATTTCCATTAGCGGCGCGACCGAGCAGACGTGCCAGCTCTCCGACAGCAAGCGGAACGCCATCGTGATCTTCGCGCCGCAGACACCGTGCGTGAACAATTTCAGCATCGGCGTAATTCAGCCCTGACGCGAGCCATGCGGGGCAAGGGGCGCGCTCCTGCGACGCCCCTTGCCCGGCTATCGCGCTAGAAACGGTATCAGCAGCTTGTTCACAGCGTCCGGCGCCTCGCGCGTCGGAAAATGCCCGACGCCGTCGAGCACATGGCGCGCGTATCCGCCGGTGAAATTCTTGTCCTTGCCCTCGGTTGACGCGGGCATCGTGCAGCGATCGCCGCCGCCGTGGATCATCAGTGTCGGCGTACCGATGGTGCGCACCGCCTTTACCCGCGCATCGAGCGCGCGGTAGCGCGGGTCGGGCTCCGCCTCGCCCCAGCGCACGCGATAGGAATGCAGCGTGATCGCCGGCCAGTCCGGATTCTCGAACGACTTTGCGGTCGTCTCGAAGGCCGCATCGTCGAACCAATGCGGCGGACCCCACGTCTCCCATTGATAGCGCGTGAAGGCCTTGCCCTCTTTGCGCACGATCTCGGCGCCGCGCTCCGTCGCCATGAACCACTGGTACCAGTAGCGGCTGGCCTGCTCGAGGCCGGGCGTCGCCAGCGCGCCCGGATCCCAGCCGACCGACAGCGTCGCGATGCGCGTCACGCGCTGAGGCGCCGCCGCCGCCAATATGTAGGCGATGCGCGCGCCCCAGTCGTGGCCGACAACGGCAAACGTATCGAGCGAAAGCGCATCGGCGAGATCGATCGCATCCTGCGCCATGGCGACGATCTCGCCCGAACGCATCATGTCGGCCGACAAGAACGACGTCGCGCCAAAGCCGCGCAGATAAGGCACGATCGTGCGGAAGCCCGCGGCATGCAAGGCGGGTGCGATGGCGTCATAGGTGCGCACGTCGTCCGGCCAGCCGTGCAGCAGGAGCAGCGGCGAACCGCCGTCCGGTCCGCCCGATTCATAGGCGATACGGAGCGTCGGCGTGGCGGCGAATTGAATCATGCGGGCTGAACCCGCTGCCGTTTCCGAGGTTCCCCCACAGACGCAAGCGACTCTTTCACCACCGTGGCCAGTTCCTCGAAATCCCGGCGGCGCGGTGACGTGCGGCGAAACGCAAGGCCGATGCTGCGCGCGGGCTCCGGCTCAGCGAAGCGCACGAGCTTCACGCGGCCGTCGCGCGCTTCGGCATCGACGGCGACTTCCGGCAGCAGAGTCACGCCGTAGCCGTTCGCCACCATCTGCATCACCGTGGCAAGCGATGTCGCGCCAAGTCCTGCCGGCGCGTCGCGCCGCTTGGTGGCGCAGAGCGCCAGAGCCTGATCGCGCAGGCAGTGGCCCTCTTCCAGCAAGATCAATCGGCGTTGATCGACATCATCCAGCGCGAGGGGACCGCGCGCAGTGACCGGCTCGGCCACCGGAACCGCCAACAAGAAGCGATCATCGAACAATTTCAGCGTCTCGACATCGGCGCCTTCCGCCGGCAGCGCCAGCATCACGCAGTCGAGCTCGCCGCCCGCGAGCTCGTCGAGCAACAGGCGCGTCTGCGTCTCGCGCAACTCCAAGCGCAAATCCGGATAGTCACGTTGCAATCGCGGCAAGACCATTGGCAGCACGTAAGGCGCCAGCGTCGGAATGATGCCGAGCTTGAGCGGACCGCTGAGAACGTCGCGGTGACGCGCGAAATCCACCAGATCGCGCGCGGCGGTCAAGATTCGCTCCGCGCGCTCCGCCACTTCGATGCCGGTCTCGGTGAGCGCGACATCGTTCGGCCGCCGTTCGACGAGCTCCGCGCCGATCTCGCGTTCGAGCTCGCGGATTTGCATCGACAGAGCCGGCTGCGTCACGGCGCAATCTTCCGCGGCGCGGCCGAAGTGCCGATGGCGCGCAAGCGAGGTGAGGTAACGCAACTGTCGCAATGTGATCACGTCGATAAGATAACCTTATCGGCCTGCCCAGACAATACAATTAGACCTCATCCCACCCAATACGTAAAAGCGCGTGAGCGCGCGGACTGACTCCCGCACGGGGCGGGACACCGGCAAGACAGATTCCGATTTCGTACCATTGGAGGGAAACTATGGACGCAAAGACTGACGACAAGGGCGCGGGCAAATGCCCGTTCACGGGCGGCACCCGCGGACACAGCAACCGCGACTGGTGGCCGGAGCATCTCAATATCGGCGTGCTGCACACGAATGCGCCCGCCGCCGATCCGATGGGCAAAGCTTTCGACTATGCCAAGGAGTTCAAAAGCCTCGACCTGAACGCCGTGATCAAGGACCTGCATGCTTTGATGACGGACTCGCAGGAGTGGTGGCCGGCTGACTTCGGCCACTACGGCGGTTTGTTCATCCGCATGGCCTGGCACAGCGCCGGCACCTATCGCATCACCGACGGCCGCGGCGGCGCCGGAGGCGGCCAACAGCGTTTTGCGCCGTTGAACAGCTGGCCGGACAACGTGAACCTCGACAAGGCGCGCCGGCTGCTGTGGCCGATCAAACAAAAGTACGGCCGCAAAATCTCCTGGGCCGACCTCTACATCCTCACCGGCAACGTCGCCCTCGAGTCGATGGGCTTCAAGACATTCGGTTTCGCCGGCGGCCGCGCCGATACTTGGGAGCCTGAAGAGCTCTTCTGGGGTCCCGAAGGCACTTGGCTCGGCGACGAACGCTACAGCGGCGAACGCGAGCTTGCCGAGCCGCTCGGCGCGGTGCAGATGGGCCTGATCTACGTCAATCCGGAAGGGCCGAACGGCAATCCGGACCCGGTCGCGGCGGCCAAGGACATCCGCGAAACGTTCTTCCGCATGGCGATGAACGACGAAGAGACCGTCGCGCTGATTGCCGGCGGCCACAGCTTCGGCAAGACCCATGGTGCCGGCGATCCGTCATTGGTCGGTCCGGAGCCGGAAGGCAGCGCCATCGAGAACCAAGGCCTCGGCTGGAAGAGCAGCCATGGCACGGGCTTCGGCGCCGACACGATCGGCGGCGGCCCGGAAGTCACCTGGACGCAGACGCCGACCAAGTGGAGCAATCTCTTTTTCAAGAACCTGTTCGAAAACGAATGGGAGCTGACGAAGAGCCCGGCCGGTGTGAAACAGTGGCAGGCGAAAGGTGCGGAAGCCACCATCCCGGACGCTCACGACACATCGAAGAAGCGTGTGCCGACCATGCTGACGACGGACCTCTC
>DATARB010000379.1:0-13450 GCA_036264375.1 Pseudolabrys sp. | reverse complement strand
CCGCCGGTGACGCTCATGTGCCGCGACAGCGCGGGGCGTTGCTGCCGGCGGTCGATGACGAAGTCGTGCCCTTTCGGCTTGCGGGTGATCGCTTCGTCGATTGCGGCGTGGACCAAGTCGTCGCTCTCGGATGCGCGCAGCGGCGTGCGCAGGTCGGCGGCGTCCTCCTGGCCCAGGCACATGAAGAGGGTGCCGGTGCAGGTGATGCGCACGCGATTGCAGGATTCGCAGAAGTTATGCGTCATCGGCGTGATGAAGCCGAGGCGGCCGCCGGTCTCCTTGACACGCGCGTAACGCGCCGGGCCGCCGGTCTGGTAGTCGATGTCTTCGAGCGTGTAGCGCTGGGCGAGGCGGGCGCGCACCAGCGACAGCGGCAGGTACTGATCGAGCCGCGATTCCTCGATGTCGCCGAGCGGCATGACCTCGATGACCGTCAAATCCATACCGCGCCCGTGCGCCCAGGCGACGAGGGCGCCGATCTCGTCTTCGTTGACGCCTTTCAGCGCCACGGCATTGATCTTCACCTTCAGTCCGGCCGCCTGCGCGGCATCGATGCCGGAGAGCACCTTGCCGAGGTCGCCCCAGCGCGTGATGGCGCGGAACTTGTCCGGGTCGAGCGTGTCGAGCGAGACGTTGATGCGCTCGACGCCGTGCCCCTTCAGCTCGGACGCGTATTTCTCAAGCTGCGAGCCGTTGGTGGTGAGGGTGAGCTCCTTGAGCGCGCCGCTTGCGAGATGGCGCGACAGCGACGACACCAGCGTCATGATTCCGCGCCGCACCAGCGGCTCGCCGCCGGTCAGACGCAGCTTGGTCACGCCTTTGGCGACGAACGCGCTGCACAGCCGGTCCAGCTCCTCGAGGCTGAGCAGGTCGGCCTTCGGCAGGAAGCTCATATGCTCGGACATGCAGTAGACGCAGCGGAAGTCGCAGCGATCCGTCACCGAGACACGCAGATAGGTAATGGCGCGCGCAAAGGGATCGACCAGCGCGCGCGGGTGGGCACCGGCGCGGTCGAATTCGAGTGCGGAAGTTCCGTTGGCAGAGGCCATTCGTGATCCCGGCGTGGTGTCGTTACTGGTCCCGATATAGGAACTCTGGCCGATATTCACCAAGGGGTCCAGCCAGACGGAGGTGAGAGCCGCATAACAAAACGGCCCGCGAAATGGCTCGCGGGCCGCGATCACGTCGATGTGGAGCGCTGTATCAGCGCTGTGGGGCGGGCGCGGCCGGCCAGGGGGAGGGGGAGGGGGCCTGCTGAGCCGGCGCAGTGGGCGCCGCGGCTGGTGCCGGTGCGGGCGCGGCAGCCGCGGGCTCCGCAGGCGCGGCGGCCGCGGCCGGGTGTTTCGGCGCCGGCTTGGCGCTGGTCTTCACGCGCTTCCTGACGGGCTTCTTCGCCTTCGGCGGCGGCGCCGCGGCGGTCAGTTCGGCAGAGACCGGATTTGGCTGCAGCGTCGGCGTTGAGCCGGTGTTGGAGACGACACCGAGGCTCTGCGTCTCAGGCTGATAGCCCGCTAGCGTAAAGGTGACGGTCAACGGCCCGGCGGCCGGCAAGGCCAGCGCGCAAGGCGTGGTGCAGGTCTGGCCGTTCGACGTCTTCGCTTCCGCCCCCGGGGGATCGGACTCGAAACGGACGGTGTCCATCGCCGGCGCCGGTTTCAACGCGTCGAGATTCAACCAGTCGGAACTTGACGAGCACGCCGCGAGAGCTAGCGCGCCGCCGATGATCGCAATGACTCGGTACATCGTTTTAACCCGTCCAACACGAGCGACAGAGGCCGCCCCCCGACGTAGCAGAATACGGGCCGGGTCATGGGCGTGCAACACAAAGCGATCTATTAACCTTACCGCGTTAACCATAACAGCAGTCAGCCTCCTTCATTGCGCGAATGAAATCGTGTCGATGGACCCGGGTAACTGGGTGAAATGGCTGATCAGACGGTCCGGCGCGCATTCGGCGATCGGCTTTTCGCTGTAGCCGAAATCAACTGCGATCACTGGAATGCTCGCAGCACGTGCGGTGCGAACGTCGGTTAACGAATCCCCGATCATGATCGCGTGCTGCGTCCTGCCGCCGGCGGCCGCGATCGTGCGGCGCAGCACCTCGGGATCCGGTTTCTGGATGCCGAATGTGTCCTGACCGCAAATGGCGACGAAGCGATCGGCAAGGTCGAGCTTGCCGAGCAGCATCCGCGACAGCCCTTCGAGCTTATTGGTGCAGACGGCCAGCCGGAAGCCGCGAGAGTCCAGTACATCGAGCGCGTCAACGAGGCCCGGGAAAGGCCGCGACCGGTCGGCGATGTGGTCGCTGTAATAGGCAATGAAGTCCGCGAACATCTGTTCGATTTTGGCCGGCGCGAATACGCGGCCTTCCGCTTCGATGCCGCGCGCGATCATCGCTCGTGCGCCGCCGCCGATTAGATTGCGCGCCGTGTCGTAGGGGACCGGCGGCATGTCCTCGCGTGCAAAAATCACGTTGAGGGTGTCGATCAGGTCGGGCGCGGTGTCGACAAGCGTGCCGTCGAGGTCGAAAACGATGGTCGGAGTAGCCATGGCAGGGATCGCTAACGCCCGCCCGCCATCCTTGCAAGCCCAAATACCGCACGCCGGGGCAGCATTTTCGGCTATTCAGGCGGTCGGATCGGGGCTAGATAGGCGCGCAAACATATCTTCAAAACAGACCGACTTTTCAACGGCCCCGATGAACGCCGATTTTCAAAAACGCGCAGCCGCCGCGCGCGCCGTCGAGTTCGTACGTCCCGGTATGCGGGTCGGGCTCGGCACGGGCTCGACCGCTAAACATTTCGTCGAGCTCCTCGGCGAGCGCGTGCGGGGCGGGCTCGATATCGTCGCCGTGCCGACGTCGGAAGCTACGCATGCCGACGCCACGCGTTGCGGCATTACGTTGACGACGCTCGAGGAGACGCCGGAACTCGACCTCACGGTCGACGGCGCCGACGAGGTCGGTCCCGATCTTGTCTTGATCAAAGGCGGCGGTGGCGCGCTGCTGCGCGAGAAGATCGTCGCCGCCGCGTCCGCGCGCATGATCGTCATCGCCGACGAGAGCAAATGGGTCGACGCGCTGGGCCGCTTTCCGCTGCCGATCGAGATCGCGCCGTTCGGCGCGGAGGCAACGCGCCGGGCTGTGGATAAGGCCATCGCCGGGCTCCAAGGGAGCGTTGCGTTGCTTCTGCGGCAGGGTAAGGACGGCCGTGCTTTCGTGACGGACGGCGGCCACTGGATCATCGATGCGGCCCTCGGCCGGATTGACGAGCCGAGAGCGATGGCGCATGCGCTTGCGGGTATTCCGGGTGTCATGGAACACGGCCTTTTCATCGATCTCGCCCACACCGCCATTATCGCCGGAACTGACGGCATCAGGATCGTCGAGCGCTGACGTTTCCAGAAAACGGAGTTGAGATAATGCGTTTTTTGCAGGCTACTCATCGCGCCGCGCGGCTGGCCGCGGTCGCTGTCGTGCTCGTCATGGCGAGCCCGATGGCCGATGCTCAACAGCAGCAGCCGTCCGCCGCGGCCATGGCGAGCGCCAAGGAATTGATCGCGGTGACCGGCGCCACCACCCTGTTTTCGCCGCTGATCGCCGGGGTGGTCGAGCAGGCGAAGGTTCTTTACCTTCAGCAGGACCCGAGCCTGAGCAAGGACCTCAACGAAATTTCCGCCCAAATGCGCACCGATCTGACGCCGCGCTTCAGCGAGCTGACCGACGAGGTGGCCCGTCTCTACGCCACAAATTTCAGTGAGCAGGAGCTGAAAGATATCCTCGCCTTCTATAAATCCCCAGCAGGCCAGAAGCTGCTCGTGCAGCAGCCGAAGGTCGTCGACGCCAGCATGAAATTCGCGCAGGACTGGGCCAACAAGCTGTCCGACCAGGTAATCGCCAAGATGCGTGATGAGCTGAAGAAGAGGGGACACGCGATGTGATCGGGCAGACGCCGGGCCTTTTTGCTCGGCGATGCTGACCATCGGACGCAGGCGCATGGCGGACCACGATGTCGACTTGTTTGTGATCGGAGCCGGTTCGGGAGGCGTGCGGGCCGCGCGCATCGCGTCGAGCTATGGCGCGCGGGTGATGATCGCCGAGGAATTCCGAGTCGGCGGCACGTGCGTGATCCGTGGCTGCGTGCCGAAGAAGCTGCTTGTCTATGCATCGCGCTTTGCGGACGATTTCGAAGACGCCGCGGGTTATGGCTGGAACGTGGGCGAGCCGACGTTCAGCTGGCCGACGCTGATCGCCAACAAGGATCGCGAGATCGCGCGGCTCGAGGCGGCCTACACGACCACCCTCGAACGTTACAAAGTCGACCTGGTGAAAAGCCGCGCCGTGATCGAGGACGCCCACACGGTGCGCCTTGTCGACAGCGGGGCGCGGGTGCGCGCCAAGACGATTCTGATCGCGACCGGCGCCTGGCCGCACTACGGGCCGAAGATCCCCGGCCTTGAGCATGTCATCTCGTCGAACGAGGCGCTGCATCTGCCCGAGCAGCCGAAGCGTATCCTGATCCAGGGCGGTGGCTACATCGCGCTGGAATTCGCCAGCATCTTCGCCGGCCTCGGCAGCGAAGTGACGGTGGTCTATCGCGGCAGCAATATCCTGCGCGGTTTCGACGACGATCTGCGCGAGCACCTGCGCAGCGAAATGCGCACGCGCGGCATCACCGTAACCTGCGGGCACACGGTCACCGCGATCGAGAAGGCGGGCGACGCGTTTGTCTCGCGGCTGTCGGACAATACGACGGTGACCGTCGACAAGGTCATGTTCGCCATCGGCCGGCGCCCGAACGTCATGGGCCTCGGCATCGAGAATGTCGGGATCAAGCTGCACGAGCACGGCGGCATCGCCGTCGACGATTATTCGCGCACGTCGGTGGAGAGCATCTACGCCGTCGGTGACGTCACCAACCGCGTGAACCTCACGCCAGTGGCGATCCGCGAAGGCCATGCCTTCGCCGACACGCTCTACGGCGGCAAGCCGACGCCGGTCGATCATGAGAATGTGCCGACCGCGGTTTTTACTGAGCCGGAGGTGGGCGCCATCGGCCTCACCGAGGCCCAGGCACGCGAGCGACTCGCCAAGGTCGACGTCTACAAGACCACGTTCCGGCCGATGAAGGCGACGCTGGCCGGCCGGCAGACGCGAACCTTCATGAAGCTGCTGGTGGACGGGATCACCGATCGGGTGGTCGGCTGCCATATCGTCGGCCCCGACGCCGGCGAGTTGATCCAGGTCGTCGGCATCGCGGTGAGGATGAAGGCCACCAAGGCCGATTTCGACGCCACCATGGCGGTGCACCCGACCGCGGCCGAGGAACTCGTGACCCTGCGCGAGAAGGCCGTGAGCTACGACCGTGCCGCGGCGGAGTAGGGCGGCCGGCCGTTGCGCCGCCGCAGCCGCATTGCCACTTTAGGCCCTGAGAAACCAGCCACTTGTCCGGCGGCGCGGTTGCGGCTCGACCGTCGACTGTGCGATTTCAATTCTGTGGCCTGATCGGCGGGGCCTGTGTATAACCCCGGCCAATTCCCTGGAGTATGTGCGATGGCCGACCGTTGGACGCCCGATAGCTGGCGCAAAAAGCCGATCCAGCAGGTGCCGGATTATCCGGACCGGCAGGCTTTGGCCGACGTGGAGAAGCAGCTTGCGACCTTTCCGCCGCTGGTTTTTGCCGGAGAGGCGCGCAGCCTGAAGAAGCAGCTCGCCCGCGTTGCCAACGGGCAGGCTTTCCTGCTCCAGGGCGGCGACTGCGCGGAAAGCTTCGCCGAGCACGGCGCCAACAACATCCGAGACTTCTTCCGCATGTTCCTCCAGATGGCGGTGGTGCTGACCTATGCCGCCGCTTCGCCGGTGGTGAAGGTCGGCCGCATCGCCGGCCAGTTCGCCAAGCCGCGTTCCTCGCCGATGGAGAAGCGCAACGGCATCGAGCTGCCGAGCTATCGCGGCGACATCATTAACGACATCGCCTTCACGCCGGAGTCGCGCCTTCCCGACCCGCGCCGGCAGATGGATGCCTACCGCCAGTCGGCGGCGACGCTGAACCTGCTGCGCGCCTTCGCGCAGGGCGGCTACGCCAACTTGGGCAGCGTGCGGCAGTGGATGCTCGGCTTCGTCAAGGACTCACCGCAGTCGCGGCGCTACGTCGAACTCTCCGACCGCATCTCCGAGGCGCTCGGCTTCATGCAGGCCTGCGGCCTCGATCTCGAAAGCCATCCCGAGCTGCGGACGACCGATTTCTACACGAGCCACGAGGCGCTGCTGCTCGGCTTCGAGGAGGCGCTCACGCGCGTGGATTCGACGACCGGCGATTGGTACGCCACGTCGGGCCACATGCTGTGGGTCGGCGACCGCACGCGGCAATTCGATCATGCGCACATCGAATACGCGCGCGGCGTGAAAAACCCGCTCGGCCTTAAATGTGGGCCGTCGATGAAGACCGACGATCTGCTCCGCCTGATCGACATCCTCAACCCGGAAAACGAGGCGGGCCGGCTGACATTGATCGTTCGTGTCGGCGCCGAAAAGGTCGGCGACCAATTGCCGGCGCTCGTGCGCGCGGTGAAACGCGAAGGGAAGGTCGTGGTCTGGTCGTCCGATCCGATGCATGGCAACACGATCACCTCGGCCAGCGGCTACAAGACTCGGCCGTTCGATCTGATCCTCAAGGAAGTGCGCAGCTTCTTCGAGGTGCATCAGGCGGAAGGCACGTACGCCGGCGGCGTGCATCTGGAGATGACCGGGCAGAACGTGACCGAATGCACCGGGGGCGCCCGCGCCATCACCGACGCCGATCTCAACGACCGCTATCATACGGTCTGCGATCCGCGCCTCAATGCCGAGCAGGCGATCGATCTCGCCTTCCTGCTCGCCGAGTTGCTCAAGAAAGAGCGCACCGGACGCGCGCAGCCGATGCCGGCGGCCGCCGGGTTGTAACCCGGGAAGCTTTTCCCGCGTCGCGGTGTTAGTCTCGCCGAGGCCCTCCGCGGGGCTCGGCGCGGCGGGCCCTGCTTTAGAAAAAACAGCCGGGCGGAGGAAACGTCATGAAACGCCATCACCGGCGCTCGATGTTGGCTGCCTGTGCGCTGCTTGCCTCACCACTGCTTCCGATCGGCGCCAAGGCGCAGATCGCCATTTCCGCCAACGACAACAAAGCCATCCTCGTCAACGGCGTCCCGGCGGTGGCCGACAATCCGGCGCCCGACAGCATCGACATCATCGATTTGAGCGCGACGCCGCCGAAGGTCGTCGGCTCGCTCAAGGCGCCGGCCAGCGTTGTCGGGCCGCCGCAAAGCGTCGCTATCTCGAAGGACGAAAGCCTCGCGCTGGTGACGGGGGCGTTCAAGATCGATCCCGCCGATCCGAAGAAGGTCGTGCCGGATGACACTCTGTCGGTGATCGATCTCAAGGTCAGTCCGCCGGTCGTTACGGCGACGCTGCACGCGGGCAAGGGCGCTGCCGGCGTGTCGATCAATCGTGCGGGCACGCTGGCGCTCGTGGCCAATCGCAACGAAGGCACCGTGTCCGTGTTCACCATTTCCGGCAAGACGGTTACGCCGGCCGGCAAGATCGATTTCGGCGATGCCAAGTCCGGGCCTTGCCTTGCGGCGTTCACACCCGACGGCAAGATGGCGCTGGTCACGCGCGACGGCGACCACAAGATCTCGCTTCTTTCGATCGATGGCGACAAGGTCACCGACACCAAGAAGTTCATGGTGGGCGGGTATCGGCCGTACAGCATCGAGATCAGCGCCAAGGGCGATGTCGCGGTGGTCGGCAACCAGGGCGGCGGCCAGGGCGATGCCGATGTCCTCAACGTCATCGACCTGAAGGTCAATCCGCCGCGCATCGTCGACACCGTCAGCGTTGGGCAGACGCCCGAGGGCGTGGCGATGTCGGGCGACGGCGCCTATGTGGCGGTGACGGTGATGAACGGCTCCAACCGGGCGAAGGATCATCCGGCCTTCAACGACTACGGCCTGGTGCAAGTCTATTCGGTCCGTGGCACCAAGCTCGCGAAGCTTGCCGAGGCCAAGGTCGGCCATTGGTGCCAGGGCGCGGCCTGGAGCAAGGACAACAAGACGGTCGTGGTCCAGTGCATGACCGAGAAGAACCTGCAGGCCTTCAAGTTCGACGGCGAGGCGCTCACGCCCAGCGGGACGGTCGCGCTGAGCGGCGGCGGGGCCGGATTGCGCACGGCTGAGCAATAGGCCTGGGGCCAGCCATGCGCTGACCAGATTGCGGTGCGGGAGGGCAGGCGCTAGATCATGACCATGAGCGCCCGCCCTTCCGACCGACTTGCGATCGCAATCGCGCAACTCAACTCGACCGTCGGCGATGTCGCCGGCAATGCCGAGAAGGTGCGCCTTGCGCGCATCGAGGCGGCCAGACAGGGCGCCGATCTGGTTGTCTTTCCGGAACTGTTCATCGCCGGGTACCCGCCGGAAGACCTGGTGCTCAAGCCGGCCTTCCAGGCCGCCTGCCGCGCCATGATCGAGACGCTGGCGCGCGAGACCGCCGAGCCCGGGCCGGCCCTGCTGGTCGGCGCGCCCTGGCTCGAGGGCGGGAAGCTTTACAACGCCGTGGCGCTCCTCGACGGCGGCAAGATCGCCGCGCTGCGCTACAAGGTCGACCTGCCGAACTACGGCGTGTTCGACGAGAAGCGCGTCTTCGTTCCCGGCCCGATGCCGGGCCCGGTGAACTTCCGCGGTGTGCGCCTCGGCGTGCCGATCTGCGAGGACATCTGGGGCGAGGAGGTCGTCGAGTGCCTCGCCGAGACCGGCGCCGAGATCCTGGTGGTGCCGAACGGCTCGCCCTATTGGCGCAACAAGAGCGACGTGCGCCTCAACATCGCCGTCTCGCGCGTCACCGAGCAGGGGCTGCCGACGGTCTATGTCAACCAGGTCGGCGGCCAGGACGAACTCGTCTTCGACGGCGTGTCGTTCGGGCTCAACGCCGACAACTCGCTCGCGTTTCAGCTCGTCGGCTTCCAGGAAACCATCGTCACCACGCAGTGGGTGCGGCAAGGCGGCACCTGGCGCTGCGAAGGCGGCCCGATGGTCGCGAGCGAAGAGGCCGACCGCGCCGACTATGCGGCCTGCGTGCTGGGCTTGCGCGACTACGTCAACAAGAACGGCTTCCCCGGTGTGGTGATCGGCCTCTCGGGTGGCGTCGACTCCGCGTTGTGCGCGGCGATGGCCGTCGATGCGCTGGGACCCGAGCGCGTGCGCTGCGTGATGCTGCCCTACAAGTTCACCGCGCAGGTGTCGCTCGACGATGCCGCCGCCTGCGCCAAGGCGCTCGGCATCCGCTACGAGATCTTGCCGATCGCTGCCGCGGTGGAAGGCTTCGAGAGGGCGCTGACGCCGGTGTTCTCCGGTCTGGCGCGCGACGTCACCGAGGAGAACCTGCAGGCGCGCGCGCGCGGCACGATCCTCATGGCCATCTCCAACAAGTTCAATCTGATGGTGGTGACGACCGGCAACAAGTCCGAAATGTCGGTCGGCTACGCCACGCTCTACGGCGACATGAACGGCGGCTTCAATCCGCTCAAGGATCTCTACAAGACGGAAGTGTTTCGCCTCGGCCGGCTGCGCAACGGCTGGAAGCCCGACGGCGCGCTCGGTCCCGACGGCGAGGTGATTCCCGAGAACATCCTCGTGCGCCCGCCGACGGCGGAATTGCGCGAGAACCAGAAGGACGAGGACTCGCTGCCGCCTTATGCGGTGCTCGACGCGATCCTCGGGCGGCTGGTCGAGCGCGAGGAGCCGGTCTCCGCCATCGTCGCCGAAGGCTTCGACCGCGACGTGGTGGCGCGCATCGAGCGGCTGCTGCACATCGCCGAATACAAGCGCCGCCAGGCCGCGCCTGGCGTGAAGGTGACGCTGAAGAATTTCGGCCGCGACCGCCGCTATCCGATCACCAACCGCTTTCGCGATCCGGGCACGCCGCTGCCCGCGCCCGACGTCTCGCTCGTCACTGGCAAGCCGGCGAAAAGCGAAGCCTTCGATTTTTAGACGCATCTCTCTTGAAGCCCGGATGAGCGAAGCGAAATCCGGGATGGCGCGCCGAGAAAGCGCGTCAGAGTTCAAGTAGCATGGTCAGCCGGCAAATGGTGTTGCCGGCTGACCGTTTACTGCACGAGCCCGTCGATTGTCAGCGGGCGTCGGCGTGTTGCTCGCGACCGTCGTCGTGGTCGTCAGCGACGTGGTTGAGGTCGGTTCCAGGCGTAAACGAAACGCCACGGAGAACTTCGCCGAAGCGCGCCGTATCAATCGCCTTGAAGCGTTCGCTTGCGGGAAGGCTGGTTGCGGCCAGTTTGTCGGTGATCATGACCAGCCGATTCGGATCGGCGCCCTGGTCGCCGTTGCCGCTGACGGTCGAGGTGATTGCCCAGATCGTCGCAGTGCCATCGCGATTGACGTGACCCATGATGTTGCGAAGGCCGTCGGCGGCCGGCGCCCACGGAAGGCCCGTAGTGGCGTTTTGCCCGGTCGGATAGTTCTTCACCGTATAGGGTACGCCGAGATCCAGCCCGGCCTGCAGCACGTAGGCGAGTTTCCACGCACCGAGGCTGCTGTCGAATACCCATTTCTGCAGTCCCGCCGCGGTCTGCGATGCGGCATCCGTGTACTTGCCCGACACCGGATCAAAGGTGGTGGTGCCGTCGCCTTCGTCGGAAACATAGAGCGTTTTGGCGTCGGCGAACCAGACTCCGAACGGGAACGCGGTCGATGTTTTTGCCAGCGTCGTCGGAAAGCCCTTCAGGACGCACATGTTGTAGGGGACGACGCCGTTGGCCTGCAGTTGCGTTGCGTCATAAACGATCGGCGCGGAAGGCAACTGGGCGCCTGCACGCGGCAGGCCGACGCCACTCGGGCATGCCAGCGGCTTGCCGGTCGGATCGAACCCGGTCGTATCGATGAAGTAGACCGTGTTGATGCCGTTGCTGCCGCTACCCTTGGTCGTATAGACAACGTTGTTGAAGATCGTCAGACCCCGGAAGTTGGTGTCTTTGCCGACCTTGTCCGCCTTCACTCCCAGTTCGCTGATGCTGAAGCTGCCGACCGGCGTCGGCAGGCCGGGGTCTTGCGCAACGAGGGCCTTGTGTTCCGCAGTCAGGATCTGGGTCCCCGCGCCGATAATGATTCCGTTTGGCTGGGGGTTTCCACCGTTGCCGGCATTGCCGACGGTGTAGATGTGATTGCCGTTCAGGATCGCGGCGCGCCCGTTATTGCCGCTGTAAGCGTTGGTCTTCGTGAAGGTAAACTGTCCCTTCTGGTCGACCGCGGCGACCACCCGCGAATAAATTCCGGGGACGGGATCGGTCGGATCAACCACAGCCGGCGTATTCGAATTCGAGACGTCGACCGTATCGACCGGCGCCAAGTATCCCATGAAGGTCACCACCTGGCCATCGGCGGACAGGTTGAGCGCGATCTCCGATTTCGACGAGAAGCTGGTGACCATCTGGTCCTTCGTCGCCGGAGTCCCGCGGTCCGAGCTATTGGGCACCTCGAGCGAGTTGATCAGTTCGCCCGACGGCTTGAGTTGGTCCAGCACGATCTTCGACGTGATGCCGAAACTGGCATCGGCGAGCACGTTATTCCAGACATTCGGATAGGAGCCGTTGTTCGTCGCGGCCACGCAATTGGCCCCCACGCAATTGGGCGGCAGCGGCGTTCCGGCGACAACGTTCGCCGGGTTGTTGTCGTAGACCGACCGGCTGACCAGCAAATTTCCCGGCTTGAATTCAACGCCGTTGTCACCGGCGAGAGCGCTCGTGGCGCCCAAGATGCCCGATAGGAAAAGTGTGACCGCGAGGCGTGATTGAAAACTTGGCAGCCTGTCGTAACGGCGTGATCTTGCGTTCATCCTGGGGACTCTCCGTGCTTCGCCTACAGCAACCTTGCTGTATGTGACGAGCGCGCGAGCCTTGGCTGCGCTGCGTTACAATCATGTGACCGTGTTGCGAATGCACTGGAGGTTGAGCAGCGCGCGTTTGTGCTCCAAAGCGCGCAAGCGCGAGACGTATTGCGCCGCGTTTGCCGAACGCGCGCGGCCTCATGACGAGGAGTTTGCCAAACGACCACAAGCACGTACGGACGACGGTCAAGCCTTATGACTATGAAGACGCGGAAAAGCTCTTGATGGACTCTTGGACCGATGTGGACCGCGTATTGAAAGAGGAGGGCGTGCCATAAGCAGAGCAAAAGTTCTTCGCATCGGCATCGCTTCGCGCGAACAGATGAAGGCGCGGACGCTGGCGATCGCGCGTGGCGGCCATACTCGAGCGCGCAGGATGCGAAATGCGGCGTTGGCTGCCGTGCTTGAGTATCTGTCAGGCTAAATCGGGAAGAGGACTGCCTAGCACCTCTCAAAACTCCGGGCTCATCACCCGGGGTTTTGCTTTGCCTGATGGGTTGCCTGGTTCAAGCCCGGCAATGACGCGGGGGAGGGCGAACAACCTGCCCCTCACCCGACCCGCCTTCGCTGACGCTTCGGCGGGTCGACCTCTCCCCCGCAAGCGGGGAGAGGTGAAGGAAGCGCGCATGCGGCGAGGCTGTGGTTATTTCTTAAATGCGGTGAGTACTGGATGCCCCGCTTTCGCGGGGCATGACAGTCTGTGTTTTTGGCGAAGGTAACAGCGCTGGATCCCCGCTTGCGCGGGGATGAGCGGGCTCTACTGCCCGCTTACTTCTTGAAAGCGACGATCTTCTGCTTCTGCTCGCCCAAGCCCTCGATGCCGAGGGTGACGACGTCGCCCGGCTGCAAGAACTTCGGCGTTGGCTTCATGCCGAGCGCGACGCCCGGCGGCGTGCCGGTGATGATGATGTCGCCCGGCTCCATGACGAAGAACTGCGAGCAGTACCAGACCAGGTGCTCGGCGCCGAAGATCATCGTCTTGGTGTTGCCGGTCTGCCGGCGCTCGCCGTTGACGTCGAGCGACATGGGCAAATCCTGGACGTTCTCGATCTCATCGCGCGTCGTCAGCCCGGGCCCGAGCGGCCCGAACGTCTCCGCGCATTTGCCCTTCATCCACTGCCCGCCGCGCTCGGCCTGGAAGTTGCGCTCGGAGATGTCGTTGCAGATGCAGTAGCCGGCGATGTGGGAGAGCGCGTTCTTCTCCTCCACGTAGCGCGCGCGTGTGCCGATCACGAAGGCGATCTCGATCTCGTAGTCGAGCTTGGTGGAGGCCTTCGGCACCATCACGTCGTCGTTGGGGCCGACGATGCAGTTGGGCAGCTTGTTGAACAGGATCGGCTCGGCTGGAATCGCCGCGCCGGTCTCCTTGGCGTGGTCGACGTAGTTGAGGCCGACGGCGATGAAGTTGCGCACGCCCGCGACCGGCGCCCCCAGCCGCACACCCTGCGGCGCGGCGGCCAGCGACTTCGCATCGATCTTGCGCAGCTTTTCCAGGCTCGCGGGCGCCAGCGTATCGCCGGT